>CALMST010000001.1 GCA_937872315.1 uncultured Ignavibacteria bacterium
TGTCCAAAACAATTTTTTTAATTTACAAAAAGTATTAATACATTCAAAAATCATAATATAAATTTTGTTTTTTAAAACAAACCCGCCTTTGATTTGGGATTTGGTATATCAGATTTGGAATTTATATGTTTTTATAAAACGTAAGATTGGTATTCAAAAACAAAAACCCGCCTGTGATTCATTGCCGAAAAGGAATTCAGAATATTGGCGAAAAGCAAAAATTTCTTGTCTGAGACGCACGGCAATGCTCTTCTGCCGGGCGGTGAGTTGTCCCAAGTACTCGGGATTGCCGGCAATACTCTGAATTTCCGGCAATGTATCACCAGCGTGAGATTATTCTATTGCCAAGCTTTTCGAGCCTGTCCCCGAGTGCTTTAGTCGGGGTATCATTCAAAAGAAAAACGGGTAAACTTTCTATACTTAAATACAGAACAATCTGAATAAAACTTTTTGGACCAGTATGGTGTCATGCCATTTAATGAAAATTTTTATGAATGTTTATAGTATTCCGAAAAAATTATATTGTAAAAATTTTTGAAACGATTCACACTAAATGAAGAAAGTTCTCCTAATTTTTCTATTCACATTCCAGTCTTTATACTCCTGGCAAAGCATTGATCAGATCCTTGATTATACACTTTCCTTCAGAGGGCTCACACGTGAAGATATCAATATTCCTGTTAATTTTGATTTTGATAAAGAAAAAACTCCCCGGAATAATGCTAAACTTCTTCTTCCTGTTGTGAAGGATCTGATGCAGGAACCTTTGCAATCCTTTGGGTTTACGGATAGTGTTATATTGTTAAAGGATAAAGATCTTGTAGATCTGGTTAAAAAGATGTTTGAATATAATAATTATATACCGGTTACAAATGAAAATGAATTATCCAAAATGACAATTTTTAATGTTGAGTGGTTAAAATCCGTAGGAATAAATTCCGGATATGTATTTATGAAAGATTCAGATGATCTTGGTAATGATATTGTCGATTTTGTTAAAAAGAGAAGGATTGAACAAAAAAATTTTCTTAATTCCTTTTCAAAAGAGGAATTAAATTATTTATCAAAGAATCTGATGTCATTGGTTTCCGAATCTGAAGATAGTGACAATGAAAGTGGTAACAGTACTGATATATTTAAATATAACATAGCCCGAGATTCTTCAATGATGATCTCAAAAAGAACTATAGATATACTTAGTCAGGTTAACCGGGATTCGATTTTGGATAATTCCGGTGCTGATATTAAGGAATGTTTCACGCTATATGAACTTTTAAAGAAAAATGTAAATGATGTCAGTTCTAATAGTGAAGAGCAAATAAACAATGAATATGTTCAGGGAAATTTTCTTTACTATTATGATGAAGGTGGGATCAGGATTGCAATTGGAGGGAAAGGAAAAAATATTTATACCGGACATTTTGATTTTATAATCGATGTGGGCGGAGATGATGTGTATAATATAGAGAATGCTGATGCAGAGTCTTCAGGGAAACGGTTTAAACCGTTTTCCCTGAGCGGGTTCAATTGTATAATCGATCTTTCAGGAAACGATTACTATTTATCGTCATCCAATTTTTCATTAGCCGGCGCAGTATTCTCGTCAGGATTTATATTTGATAAAGAAGGAGACGATACTTATAAAGGAAAGAATGTTTCTCTCGGATCAGCTATTTGCGGACTCGGGGTTTTATACGATGAAAGCGGCAACGATACTTATCACGCAAATCAGTTCTCGATAGGAGCTGCTTCCTTTGGTGTTGGACTTCTTATTGACAGAGGCGGCAATGACATTTACATTGCAAATTCATATTCACAGGGATTCGGAATGACTGAAGGCGTTGGAGCAATAGTAGATAATAAAGGAAATGACAATTATTTAATTGACGCGCGCTCTCTGGATATAGGAAGATATGAAGATCATTACGTTTCAATGTCGCAGGGTTACGGTTTAGGTCTGCGTCCTTACTACGCAGGCGGGATTGGACTTATTATCGAGGGCGAAGGCAATGATATTTATTCGACAGATATATTCGGTCAGGGCGGAGGATACTGGTACGGACTGGGATGCATTGCTGATAAGTCGGGTAATGATAAATATAATTCTTATCAGTATGCGCAAGGTGCGGGTATTCATTTAGCTGTCGGACTTTTAAAGGATTATGAAGGCTGGGATTTTTATTCATCCAACGGAGTTTCGCAGGGATGCGGTCATGATTTCGGTTTCGGATTATTATATGATGTAAAAGGAAATGATAATTATTCGGCATATTCACTTTCACAGGGAGCCGGTAATGCTAACGGCATTGGAATGCTGATAGATGAATCCGGACGAGACGGTTATCTTAACAAAGAACCGGGCAATTCAAGAGGATATGGAAATTCAAGACGTGAATTCGGCAGTCTCGGAATTTTTCTTGATGCTTCGGGTGAGGATTTTTACTCAGTCGGCGGAATGGACAGTGTAATGAGCAACTCTTCCATGTGGGGAGTTTTTAATGATTATTATCTCATGCCTGAAAATACTTCACAGCAATCTGATGTTTCTGCCGGTTTTAAAATACCTTTTACTGATTCAGATTCAAATAAGATTTATACTCAGGATGAATTATTCATAATGGCAAAGACTATAGAACCAAGATTTTCTAAATGGCAGGAATTCGGTTTCAGGAAACTTGCAGATGACAGTCTTAATACTCCCGCATACATTATGAAATATCTTGATACGGATGATCACAGAGCCGGGCTTGTATTGAGAAACCTTAGTCTTAAGATCGGATATTCGACCGGAAATTATTTCAAACAACAATTAAATCAGTACAATACTTCAATGCGTTCGAAGCCGACCATGAACACAAATCAGGTAGCTTTCATCTGTTATCTTTTCGGAGAGACCAGAAATCCTGCCGGAAAGGAAGAATTGCTTGCACTTACATATGTCAATGATATAAGAATAAGAACAGCAGCACTTAACGCTCTTGGCAAGATCAGGTATGACACACTGGATAATGCATACATTCTGAATGTTTCGGAAAGATTAAGAGAGCTTGCAGCAGATACTTCACAAAATAAACTTTATAAAAAAGATATTTCTTATGCATTTAAGAATTACTATAATTTTGATAATATTGCATCTCTTATTAACTTAATGGATTTTGATTATTTTGGTGTCAGGTTTCCGGCAGCTGAAGCTCTGAAAATATACAGGAATGAATATTTTGGATTTATTACTGATGAACTGATAAGCAGTATTTCACATGATAAGAAATGGTTTCAATGTTTTTTATATTCAACGGAAGATCTGCCCGACGAAAATTTCAGATCGGTTTATCTGAGATGTGAGAATTATTTTAATGATAACGATGATATTGTAAACATGAACAGGCTGGAAATTTTAAAAAGAAAAGTTAAAACTTTTAGTGATTCAGAAATAATTTACTGGGCTGAATCAAAGATCAAAGAACTTCAATCAAAAAGTATTTTAAAAATAAATTAATATAATGTCAAAATTAAATCTGTTGAAAATAATATCATTTGTAATGCTCACAGTAAGTATGTCGAGCTGCATAAATGTTAATCAGAAGACCAAAATAAATAAAGATATGTCCGGTGAAATGGTGCTGCATTACTGGTCCCCTACTAATTTTGTTGATATTGGAGACATCAATATGGGAGATGATATAGCTGGATTCAGTTATATGGATTCAGAAATTAAGAAAAAATATTCTTCCGGGAATATGGAAATTACAAATATGAGAAGAGTTACATCAAATGTGGATACAACAACGCATATTGAAATAAACATTGTTTTCAAAGATATCAATAAACTCCCCGAATCAAATGGATTTGCCAATATTGAAGTAAGCTATGCCAAGGGTAAGGACGGTATGGATTTCAGGTATTTCATTCCAAAGGATACTTCCATAAGATTAAATTATGTAAAAGATATAAATACACTTGAATATATATTTGAATTTCCGGATGAGGTCATTTCGACAAACGGTACTATAGAACCAACCACTAATGATAAAGGTGAAAAAATAAATAATCAGGTCAGATGGAAATTTCAGGTAAGCGATCATGCTTCGGAGGATTTTGAGTTAACAGCTACAGTAAAAGAAAGTTTCAGTGTTTGCGGATTGTTTGGAATCGAACTTCCGGTAATCTTTCTTTTTGGAATGGTTTTAATGAATTCAAAAAGGATCTTTAGAAAAAATATCAAATAACGGATCTGATAAAAAGTTTTTATTAACTTCAAAATTAAACATAAGGAAATAGATTTTAAGAAAATGTAACTTTTGAAGTAAATTTCTATCGGGAAATTACAGATCCTTTTTCTCAGCCCTGTTCATTTTTTGTGGACAGGGCTTTTTATTAACTGGCTTACTTGTTTTATTATAAGAATCAAAGATTTTCAGACAAATAATATTCGATATTATTACTTTTCCATTTTTCAATTTTTATAAATCATAAAAAAAGTTCATTTAAATGTAAATTGAACAAGGAGATTTAATTGAATATATTTACCGCACAATGAACAGATTCAGTCCGGTATTATTTTTATTTATAATTTTGTTTAAATCAGCTTTATCCTTTGGATATTCCACTGATTATGATTTTACAGAAATTGATGAGATCATCTCTGGTGGAATCATAAACGGTGCATTTCCGGGTGCACAGGTTCTAATAGGTAATGAAAATGAAATACTTTACAATAAGAGTTATGGAAATTTTACATATGATGAGAATTCACCGGCAGTAACTGACAGGACAATGTATGATCTGGCTTCCTTAACAAAGGTCATTGCAACCACTTCAGCAATTATGAAACTATATGATGAGAAAAAGTTTAATCTTTCAGATAAAGTTTCATCTTATATTCCGGAATTTGGAAGTAATGGAAAAGAAGACATAACGATACTGAATCTTTTAGTTCATAATTCAGGATTAACAGCTTTTGTACCATTTTACAAAACATATTCAAACAGTGAGGATGTTTTGAATGCCATCTACAGTGCAGAGTTAGTTTATCCGACAGGAACAGATTTTATTTACAGTGATCTTAATGCGGTAGTTCTTGGCAAGCTAGTCGAAAAGATCTCAGGAAAAGATCTGAATCAGTATTGCATTGAAAATATTTTTTTGCCTCTGGATATGCATAGTACGATGTTTGTTCCTGATGAAAGTTTAAAAAATAAGATAGCTCCGACCGAAAATGATACATACTGGAGAGGCAGACTGCTTCAGGGTGAGGTACATGATGAGACCACCGCAATGCTTGATGGTATATCGGGTAATGCCGGACTCTTTTCCAATGCCACTGATATTTATAAACTTGTAAGAGTATTGCTTAATAACGGCAGATATTATAATCCATATACAAGATCGCTGAAAGAAGAAAGGATGTTTAATGAATATACAGTAGAATTGTTCACAAAAAAATATGAGGATGTTTATTATGAAAATTCCAGGGCTTTAGGCTGGGATACCAAACCTCTTGAATCATCAACAAGATACAGAATTCCATGCGGTGAGCTTATCTCCGATAATTGTTTTGGTCATACGGGATATACAGGAACAAGTGTATGGTGTGACAAAGACAGGAAGATAATTGTAATATTATTAACAAACCGTGTTTATCCGACAAGAAATAATTACGGGATCAGGGACATAAGACCTGAGATCCATAATGCGGCAATTGAGATAGTAACATCTCAAAACTAAAATTAAAATATAAACAAAAAATACAATGAGACTACCTAAATTTAAAAATGAGCCATTTACAAATTTTTCAGACAGGAAAAACAAACAGGCATTTGAAAAAGCTCTGGAAAAAGTTACCGATAGATTCAAAAAGGAATACCCTGTTACGATAGGCGGAGAGGATTTTTATACCGACAACAAATTATATTCATACAATCCTTCCAAAAAGGATGAGATACTTGGTACATTTCAAAGAGCAACAGCCGAGATGGGAATAAAGGCAATCGATATTGCAAATAATGTTTTTGCCGAATGGAAAAATGAATCTGTAAAGAAAAGAGTAAAATATCTGGTAGAAGCAGCAAGAATAATGAGAAAAAGAAAACACGAGTTTTCTGCAATGATGGTATATGAAGTAGGAAAAAACTGGGCTGAAGCTGACGGTGATACAGCCGAAGCAATTGATTTCATGGAATATTATGCAAGGGAAATGTTAAGATATGCTGAAGGTCAGGATACTGTAAAGTATCCCGGCGAAAAGAACAGGGTAGAATATATTCCTTTAGGTGTTGGCGTAGTCATACCGCCATGGAATTTCCCTCTTGCGATACTGGTCGGAATGACAACTGCGGCAATAGTATCAGGAAATACAGTGGTATTAAAACCTTCAAGCGACTCCCCTGCCATTGGGAGAATGTTCTTTGAATTACTTGAAGAAATAAAATTACCAAAAGGAGTTGTCAATTTTATCACAGGTGACGGAAGTGTTATCGGTGATCTTCTTATTTCACACCCTCTCACAAGATTCATTTCGTTTACCGGATCAATGGAAGTCGGATTAAGAATAAATGAATTAGCCGCAAAAAATCAGCCTTCCCAGATCTGGATAAAGAGGGTTGTTGCGGAAATGGGCGGTAAAGATTCTATAGTTGTTGATAAAGATCTTCTTGATTTCAATGATACAGTCAAAGGGGTAGTATCGGCAGCATTTGGTTTTCAGGGACAAAAATGTTCGGCTTGTTCAAGAGTAATAGTAGATGAAAACATTTATGAAGAATTCTGTGAAGCATTAGTTGATGAGACTAAAAAATTAACTGTAGGTGAATCAAAAGATAACCCGGGCTTAGGACCTGTCATAAATGAAAAATCAAAGAACAGCATTACGGGTTATATAAAGACTGCTTTGAATGAAGGCGGAAAACTGATACACGGCGGAAATGAACTTTCAGATACAGGATTTTTCATACAGCCGACCATTATCAGAGATGTAGAACCGGATGCAACTATAGCTCAGGAAGAAATATTCGGACCGGTGCTTGCGGTTATAAAATCTAAGAATTTTGAAGACGGATTAAAAATTGCCAATAATACAATATATGGTCTAACGGGAGCTGTTTATACAAAGCATAAGAAAAAACTTGAAAAAGCCGAGAAGGAATTCTTTGTAGGAAATCTTTATCTTAACAGAAAATGTACCGGAGCATTGGTAGGTGTTCATCCGTTCGGCGGATTTAACATGAGCGGAACAGATTCCAAAGCAGGAGGAAGAGATTATCTCGGATTATTCTTACAGGCAAAATCAATTGCGCAAAAAATAAAATAACCGGTTTTAAAAATTAATCATATAACATATTGAAATTAATATCAGCGCTTGTAATGCTGTCAGCTTTTATTTCAATGACAGGTTGTGGAAAGAGTGAACTTGAGATAGAAAAGGAAAAGATCAGGCAGCAGGCTTTGGAGCTGCAGCAGAAAATAGATTCCACACAGAATATTATTGATTCAGAAAGAGTATCATTAGACAGTCTGATGTACAGGATCAAAAAAGATTCGGTTGAAATTGATTCGATGATGAATAAGATCAAAAAATTAAAATAATATATCATGAAATATTTCATTGCAGTTGCTTTATTAATATTTGCAACGCATTCAGGTTGCGGATATATTAAGGACAAGGCTACTGAAAAGATAAACGAAAAAATTGATAATACAATTGATGAGAATATGCGATTGATTGATTCAATTACAGATAACAAGCTGAAAAATCTGGACTCCTTATCCAAAAGTACCGGAATGTCAGTGGATTCTCTGAAAGCTCAGATAGATTCTATGAGCCGGATAACGAAGGAAGCTTTAAAAAAGAATATGAAGTAATTTTGAAAAATCTTTAAAAATAATATTAAGAATTAAACTAAATTAATTTAAATGAAAATTCACGAATATCAGGCAAAAAATTTATTAAAGAATTTCGGAGTACCAGTTCAGGATGGTGTAGCTATTACAAGTATCGATGAGTATGATGATGCGATAAACAGTTTACAGAACAGAGGCGTCAATCAGTATGTCGTAAAATCTCAGATCCATGCAGGCGGAAGAGGAAAAGGGATTGTTTACAGAAAAGATAACAAACATGAGATAGTAGTAGAAGGCGGAGTTAAATTCATCGGAAGGGATGTTCAGAAAGGAAAGGATTATGCATCCAAACTTCTTGGTAACATACTTGTAACTCACCAGACCGGTGACGAAGGAAAAGAAGTTCAGACTCTGTTTATTACCGAAGGTCTGGATTACAGGAAAGAATTATATCTCGGGATTTTACTTGACCGCAACGTTTCCAGAAACGTCATAATGGCATCAACAGAAGGCGGAGTTGAGATAGAGAAAGTGGCGGAGGAAACACCTGAAAAAATCATCAAGGTCTGGGTGGATCCGGCTGTTGGATTACTTTCTTATCAGGCTCGTGAACTGGGATTCGGTCTGGGTCTTGAGGGGACAGCATTTAAAGAATTTGTGAAGTTCATAACTCTATTGTATAAAGCTTATGAAGTAACAGATGCATCACTTCTTGAGATCAATCCTATGGTAATCACAAACGATGACAAGGTAATAGCACTTGATGCTAAAGTAACACTGGACGATAATTCTTTTTACAGGCATAAGGATTATCCGGATTTAAAAGATGAAAATGAAGAGGATAAACTTGAACTTGATGCGGCTAAATACAATCTTAATTATATAAAACTTGACGGTAATGTAGGTTGTATGGTAAACGGCGCAGGTCTGGCTATGGGAACCATGGACCTTATAAAGCTTGCAGGCGGCTCCCCTGCCAATTTTCTTGATGTCGGTGGAACAGCCACACCAGAAACCGTTGAAAACGGTTTCAGGATCATCCTTTCAGACAAAAACGTAAAAGCAATCCTGATAAACATTTTCGGCGGAATTGTCAGATGCGACAGAGTAGCTTTAGGAGTAATACAGGCTGCAAAGAATATTGACATTCAGGTGCCTGTGGTTGTAAGACTGCAGGGAACAAATGCCGTTGAAGCAAAAAAGATACTTGATGAATCCGGATTAAATCTTGTATCTGCTACCACACTTGAAGATGCAGCAGCTAAAGTAAATGAAAGTCTTTTATCAGCTGAATAACAGAATTTTAAAAAGCAGTAATATTAAAAAAATAAATTGCAAAAATCAATTTCAGAAAAACCGGTTTTATCGGTAAACGGCTCAGGCGCCGGTTTTAAAAAAATAAGTGATACCTACTCATTTACTTATGATGATATATCACTACTTCCCAATCAGATATCCGGTATCAGGCACAGATCTGAATGTGATACAAGTGTGGATTTTCTGGGAATCCGGCTGGATCTGCCGGTCATTGGATCCCCTATGAATACAGTTGTGGGCGGAAGAATGGCCAGAGCATTGTCTGAACTCAGCTGTCTCGGCATAGTTCACAGATTCAATTCCATTGAAGAGCAGATAAAGGAATTTTCAGATAATGAAATGTCTGATTCTGAATTTAAATCAGCAGCCATAGGAATTAACAAAGAGACGGATATTGAAAGATTAAAAAAACTTGCAGATTTCGGAATAAAAATAATCTGTGTCGATATTGCAAACGGCGGTTCGGGAATGATAGAGGAATTTTTGAATTCCATTAATAATCTTATCTCCGAATATGATCTCAAGATCATTGCAGGTAATGTAGCAAGCTATGAAACTACTGAATTTCTTATCAATGCGGAAGTTCATTCGATACGTGTAGGGATTGGAAACGGCGCTATGTGTTCTACTTCAGTCAAATCAGGAATAGGGATCGGACAGGTTGATGCTATCATAAGAGCGCTTGAGGCTAGGGAGAATTTAAATAGTAATGTCAGGATAATAGCTGACGGAGGAATAAATACGCCGGGAGCAATGTGCAAAGCATTGGCTTTGGGATGTGATGCAGTTATGTTTGGCAGAGTACTAGCAGGTACCGAAGAGTCACCCGGAGATGTTCTTAAATACAATTCACAGAGATGGAAGAAATACTGCGGGAGCGCTTCATTTGCGGTCAAGCAGGATAAGAAAAATTATATTGAAGGTGAAGAATCTCTTGTACCATATAAAGGCGCAGTTTCAAAGATCATAAGGGATTATAAAGAGGGATTGCAGTCGTCCATGAGTTATCTTAATTCAAGAACCATAGCGGAATTTCAGAACAATGCATCGTTTGTAAAACTAACGAGTAATTCATTTAATGAGCGTAAACCTCAGGTCTGATGCTTCATATATTCTGGTTCAGAAAAGATCTTCGTTTAACCGATAACAGGGCTTTAGGAGAATTTATAAATGCAATTCCGGAAAATGAAAAATTCCTTTTCCTGTATGTCAAGAACAGTAACACTTACAGATATTTTGGTGAAAAAAGGATTGGATTTCTATATGAGTCACTTATAGACCTCAAAGAAGAGTTAGAAAAATCAGGTTTTCATCTTGTTACAATTGAGGGAAAAAGCAGGGACGTTTTTAAAAAACTGAAAGATAAGTATAAAAATATTTCAGTGTATTGTAACAGTCAGGTTGAACCATATTGCCGTGGGCGGGATGAAGAAGTGAAATCAATACTTAATGAAACAGGTAATGAATTCCATTCATTTACGGATACTACTCTCTTTGAACCAGGTGAGATATTAAATGGTGAAGGAAATCAATACAAAGTTTATACACCATTTAAAAATCAGTGTTTAAATGTTTTAAAGGATACTCATTTCAAAAAGATCGATTCAGATCCCGGAAAGCTGAATCCTGAAAATGAAGAGGCATTAACCGGATTTGATATTATTGATTTAAATTCCGAGTTAAAGAAAATCAACAGATCTGATTTTATCAAAGGCGGAAGGCAGGAAGGATTAAAACTGTTAAAGGACTTTTATGAGAACGGGATAATAGAGTATAAATCCAAACGGGATTTTCCGTCCGTAAGCGGAACAAGTTTAATTTCTTCACATTTGCATTTCGGAAATACCGGCATCAGAGAAGCTTTCAGAACCGCTTTTGTTAAACTAAAAAAAGCAAATGAAGAAACAGTTAAAAATGAAATTCAAACATGGATAAATGAATTACTCTGGAGAGAGTTTTATTATAACATAACTTTTCATAATCCGGCGATAATGTTTGAGTCTTTTAAAAAGGAATGTGATAATATCAGATGGAATTATGATAAGGATATTTTTGAGAAGTGGTGTCAGGGAAAAACAGGTTACCCGATCGTTGATGCGGGAATGAGACAGCTTGTAAAGGAAGGATGGATGCATAACAGAGTGCGAATGGTGACGGCAATGTTTCTTACAAAAGATCTTTTAACGGACTGGCGATGGGGCGAGAAATTCTTTGCAGAGCACCTGATCGATCTGGATTTTTCAAGTAACAACGGAGGCTGGCAATGGAGCGCTTCCACAGGAGTAGATGCGCAGCCGTATTTCAGGATCTTTAATCCTTATCTGCAGAGTAAAAAATTTGATCAGGGAGGAATATACATCAGAAAGTATGTGCCGGAGTTAAGAACTCTGCCGGCCGAATTCATACATAATCCTTCTATAATGAATGAAGACCAGCAAAAATTTTTTGGAGTGCTCATTGATAAGGACTATCCTTCCCCGATAGTTGAACATTTTAAAGTCAGAGATGAAGTTTTAAAAAGATTCAAAGAAGCGCTAAATTAATAAATTAAAAAATTTTAAATCATAAAATACATTGTCATCAGTTTACGATAAATATGAATCTGTAATCGGACTTGAAGTTCATGCTCAGATGAAAACAAATACCAAAGCATTTTGCAGATGTTCCACTGATTTTCATTCATCTCCGAATTCAAATGTATGCCCCGTGTGTCTCGGTTATCCCGGAACGTTGCCGGTCCTGAATCAGGAACTGGTGGAATACACAATAAGAATGGGTCTGGCAACTAACTGCAGCATAAGAGAGGTTTCCATCTTTTCGAGAAAAAATTATTTTTATCCTGATCTTACAAAAGGTTACCAGATCACTCAGTTTGATACACCGGTATGCTATGACGGATATCTTGATGTTATGTTAAATGATAATGTAAAACGGATCGGTATTACAAGAATTCACATGGAAGAGGATGCCGGAAAATCTGTTCATGACTTTTCTGACAATGACACACTGATAGATTTTAACAGATGCGGTGTGCCATTGATCGAAATAGTAAGTGAACCTGATATCAGATCAAGTGAGGAAGCTTACCAGTATCTTTCAAAAATCAGACAAAGACTTGTATATCTGGATATCAATGACGGAAATCTTGAAGAAGGTTCTATGAGATGTGATGCAAATATTTCCGTAAGACTCAAAGGCGCAGAAGAATTCGGAACTCGCACGGAAGTAAAGAATCTGAATTCCTTTAAGAATGTATCAGAGGCAATTGAAGCAGAAATAAAAAGACAGATAGACGTGATCGAAGGCGGCGGTAAGGTAAACTATCAGACGATGACCTATAATGCAAAAGACAAGAAGACTTCCGCTACAAGATCAAAAGAAGAAGCGCATGATTACAGATATTTCCCTGAGCCTGATCTGGTAAAGGTAAGAGTTGGAAAAGAATGGATCAGTAATATAGAGAAAGAACTTCCGGAGTTTCCGGAAGTGAGGAGAGAAAGATTTATAAATGAATATGATATCAGCCGGTCGGATGCGGACGAGATCACGCAGGATAAATTCTTTGCTGATAAGTTTGAAAGATGCATAGGTTTTCTTTTAAAAAAGGATGAAAAGTCTTATAGATCTATAGCTAATATTTTCAGAGTTGATATTAAGCGTATTATGAATGAACAGAAACTTTCTCATGATGAAATTCATTTGTCTGATAAAGTCATTGCAATGCTTGCTGATTCTGTCTCCTCAGGAACAATAAGCGCTACCGCATCCAAAGAGATTTTCAATCACATTCTGAATGGAAAGACAGAAGAAGAGCAGATAAGCATTTTCAAAAAGAGTGAACAAAATCTTTCACAGGTTTCAGATGATTCCGAAATTGAAATTATTGTTAAAAAAATACTTGACGAAAATCCGGGAGAAGTCGCACGTTATAAGATCGGAGAAAAAAAGCTCGCAGGTTTTTTTGTCGGTAAGATTATGCAGGAAAGTAAAGGAAAAGCTAATCCAAAGATCGTAAATGAAATATTAATTAAAAATTTAGAAATATAAAAATAAGATGAGAAGAAAATTTATTGCGGGTAACTGGAAGATGAATCTGGGATACAGGGAATCGGAAAAACTGGCTAAAGAGATCAAATCAAAATTGGAAGATAAATATTTAAAAAAAACGGATGTTCTGATCTGTCCTTCTTTCATTTCACTTGGAATAGTGAATAAGACCATCAGGGATACAGAAATTAAACTAGGGGCGCAGGATCTTTATTTTGAAAATGACGGCGCATTCACCGGAGAGGTATCTTCCGATATGATTAAATCTGTCGGATGTGAATACGTCATTATCGGACACAGTGAGAGGAGAAAGTATCAGCATGAGTCTAACAAATTGATCAATCTGAAGATCAACAAAGCAATAAGATCCGGATTAAAACCAATTTTATGTATCGGTGAATCACTTGAGGAAAGAGAAGATGAGATTTATGAAAGCGTAATCATTGAAATGCTCAGGGACGGACTGCTTGAAATATCTCCGGAAGATATGTCAAAGATAGTAATAGCTTATGAACCGGTGTGGGCAATTGGAACAGGTTTGAATGCAACTCCTGAACAGGCAAGTGAAATTCACGGATTTATCAGAAAATATATTACTGATAAATATGATCCGGAAATAGCAAAAGATCAGGTCATTCTATATGGAGGCAGTGTCAATGGAAATAATGCAAGAGAGATTTTATCAGCTAAAGATGTTGACGGAGCGTTGATTGGCGGCGCTAGTCTGAAGCCTGATGAATTCTGTGATATAGTCAAAATTGCATATTCGGTTTAAGAAATTGATTTTATTATAATTATATAAACACTAAACAATAAATAAACAAATAAATGAAAATGAAAGAAGTCGTGATAGTATCTGCTGTGAGAACACCGGTGGGAAGTTATCAGGGAAGTTTATCTTCACTAAAAGCAACGGAACTCGGAGCCATAGCAATTAAAGAAGCTGTTAAAAGAGCAAATATAAAACCGGAAGATGTATCGGAAGTAATAATGGGATGTGTTTTACCGGCAGGACTCGGTCAGGCGCCGGCAAGACAGGCTGCAATAGGCGCAGGGTTACCTGTTTCAGTTCCATGTCTTACAATCAATAAGGTCTGCGGTTCCGGATTGAAATCTGTAATGCTTGCAGACCAGGCGATCAAATGCGGTGATGCTGAAATAGTGGTTGCAGGCGGATTCGAATCCATGAGTAATGCGCCTTATTATCTTGATAAAGCAAGAACAGGATACAGAATGGGAAACGGGACTCTGATAGACGGAATGATCAAAGACGGACTCTGGGATGTTTATAATGATTTTCATATGGGAAGCGCTGCAGAGATGTGTGCAACTGAAATGAAGATCACACGTGAGGAGCAGGATGCATTTGCTGAAACCAGTTATAAAAGAGCTTTGAATGCAATTGAAAAAGGACTTTTTAAAGAGGAGATAGTTCCGGTTGAAGTTAAAGGCAGGAAAGAAACTATTACGGTATCCGAGGATGAAGATCCCGGAAAAGTGAATTTTGAAAAGGGAAAAACCCTGAGAGGAGCTTTTCAGAAAGACGGAACCGTGACAGCATTCAATTCTTCTAATCTGAATGACGGAGCAGCAGCTATGGTGCTTATGTCAGCTGATAAGGCAAAAGAGCTTGGACTAACTCCCCTTGCAAAGATCGTTGCCCAGGGTTCATTTGCGCAAAAGCCTGAATGGTTCACAACTGCGCCGGCTTACGCAATTAAAAACGTACTTGAAAAATCCGGATTGAAAGTTGAAGACATAGATCTTTTTGAAGCCAATGAAGCATTCTCTGTTCAGGCTTGCGCTGTAAACAAAATTGCAGAGCTTGATCCCGGGAAAGTAAATGTTCATGGTGGTGCTGTCGCTATCGGTCACCCGATAGGCGGAAGCGGTGCAAGAATTCTTACTACACTTCTGCATGCAATGAAAACACGTGATGCAAAAAGAGGTCTTGCTACTTTATGCATAGGCGGCGGAGAAGCAAGCGCTCTTATAGTTGAAAGGATCTGATAGATCCGGAAATTGTAATAATTATTTTTCTACAAACTTAAAGAATTAATATATGAATAACATAGCAGTAATAGGATCAGGAACAATGGGTAACGGAATTGCTCATACTTTTGCGCAGTTTGGTTACAAGGTAATATTAATAGACATAAAACAGGAATTTCTTGACAAAGGACTTGAAACTATTTCAAAGAATATTGACAGACAGGTGAAAAAGGAAATACTTACAGAAGAACAAAAGAAAGAAATACTTTCCAATATCAGTTCTTCAGTAAATTTATCAGATGCAAAAGACTGTGATCTTGTGATCGAAGCAGCAACTGAAAACAAGGATATCAAGAGATCTATTTTTGAAGAACTGGATAAGAACTGTAAACCGGAAACAATACTTGCAAGCAATACATCTTCAATTTCCATTACGGAGATCGGAGCATTCACCGGCCGTGCAGATAAAGTGATCGGAATGCACTTTATGAATCCGGTTCCTTTGATGAAGCTGATTGAAATTATCAGAGGACTTGCGACTTCACAGGAGACCTATGAAATTATAAAAACATTATCGGAAAAAATTGAGAAAGTCCCTGTTGAAGTTCAGGATTATCCGGGATTTGTCGCAAACAGAATATTGCTCCCAATGCTTAACGAAGCAATGTATTGTGTAATGGAAGGCGTTGCTACCCCGGAATCAATCGATACCGTAATGAAACTCGGAATGAATCATCCCATGGGTCCTCTTACTCTTGCTGATTTTATAGGACTGGATGTATGTCTATCTATAATGGAAGTTCTTCATGAAGGACTCGGAGATTCAAAATACAGACCATGTCCCCTTCTTAAAAAGATGGTAGCCGCAGGTTATCTCGGAAGAAAAAACGGTAAGGGCTTTTATGATTACTCAAAAAAATAATTAATTAATTAAAATAAAACAAAAATGAATTTTGATTTAACTGAAGAGCAGATTGCAATAAGAGATGCTGCCAGGGATTTTGCGGAATCCGAAATTGCTCCATCAGCCGTAGAGCGGGATCTTACAGCTGAATTTCCTTCTGAGATAGTTCAGAAACTTGGTGAACTTGGATTTATGGGTATGATGGTGTCACCTGAATGGGACGGAGCCGGAATGGATACTTTGTCATATGTACTGGCTATTGAAGAAGTATCTAAGATAGATGCTTCTGTAGGTGTGATAATGTCAGTTAATAATTCTCTTGTCTGTTATGGAATTGAAAAATGGGGATCGGAATTTCTTAAAGAGAAATATCTTAAACCGCTTGCATCAGGAAAATTGTTAGGAGCATTTTGTTTATCAGAACCGGAAGCAGGCAGTGATGCGACGCAGCAAAAAACTGAAGCTGTTCTTGAAGGAGAACATTATGTTTTAAACGGAATGAAAAACTGGATCACAAACGGTACAAAAGCAAATATTTATCTTCTTCAGGCAATGACAGATAAATCAAAAGGTCATAAAGGAATTTCTACCTTTATAGTAGAGCAGGATCTGGAAGGCATTGAGATCGGTAAAAAAGAAGATAAAATGGGTATCAGAAGTTCTGATACCTGCACTCTTGGATTAAATAATGTCAGAGTTCCGAAAGAAAATTTACTCGGAGAAGAAGGGGTCGGATTCAAGATCGCAATGAACACACTAAACGGAGGCAGGATCGGCGTGGCAGCTCAGGCTCTAGGAATAGCTCAGGCAAGTCTTGAAGCTTCAGTAAAATATTCAAAGCAAAGAAAAGCATTTGATTCCACTATTTCCAATCTTCAGGCAATTCAATTTAAATTATCTGAAATGGCAACAATTGTTGAAGCTGCAAGATTGCTTATTTACAAAGCTGCAAAATGTAAAGATGAAGGTAAAAATTATATTAAGGAAGCATCCATGGCAAAACTTCTTGCAAGCCAGGCGGCTGTGTATTGCGCTCTTGAAGCAATTCAGATTCACGGCGGTTATGGTTATGTAAGGGAGTATCTTGTTGAAAGATTTTTAAGAGATTCTAAGATCACGCAGATTTATGAAGGTACCAGCGAGATTCAAAAACTTGTTATTGCGCGGGAACTATTGAAAGCCTGATCTTTAAACATTGGCTTTTAAAAATATTCTATAATCCAGTTTCTGATAAAATTAAATATTAAGTTTATTATTGATTTATCAGAAACTGAATAGAATATTCCCGGTAAGATTTATACTGTTAAAATTTGTTGCCAGACTTGTTATAAGAGGATTGCTTTTTACATCATGCGGCAGCGGAACAAATCTGTAACTTACTTCAAATCCAAACCCGATCTTGGAGAAACTTCCGGTTCCAATCATTATCTCATAATTTCCAGTCCAGAAATTGTCCGAAGCAGAACGGTTGCCAATAAAAACCTGACCTTCATCAGAATAGATCTGACCTGTTATTTCCTCATTTATATACATAGGACCTGCTCCGATTCCAAAATACATTTTACTGAATGATGATGAATAGTTTTTGGCAAAAGGATAGTATTTGAATTTTGCATTCAGTGGAATTGTATAAAATCTAGACTGGGTCGGAACATAAAATCTTCTCTCAGTTTCAGAGTCATAGTAATAACCGTCATTATTCAGAGCATTGCTGTATAAATATCCGGGTGAAAATTCAAATCCGTATTGTTCATTAAGAGTAATTCCAATTATTCCATCGATCTCTTTCAGAAAATCCCCTCCTGACAGCTGAAAAAACGGATAAGCATCACTTGCCTGAGGATCTGTAAGCCAGATCAGTTTAAAGCCAATTCCCACATATACATTTTGCTTCATTGATCTTTGCTTGATCTGAGAACGGGAAATTACGGGAACCAGTAAGAGTAATACGATTATTATTATTTTCTTCATAATTAAAAAACGTTTATAATATATATCTGCTTAGATCACGGTTTTTTACAATGGCATTAAGCTTTTCATTTACATATTTTTTGTTGATCTCAATTTTACTCTTTTTTACTTTATCCGGGACATCAAAAAGTATTTCATCAAGAACAGTTGTCAGAATGGTGTGAAGTCTTCTTGCGCCGATATTTTCAACCTGTTCGTTTACTTCAGCGGCGATCTTGGCAATTTCCTTTATCGAATCATCTGTAAAAATCAGGTCTATATCTTCGGATTTCAGCAATGCCTTGTATTGTTTTATCAGAGCATTTTCCGGTTGTGTAAGAATTTTATAAAAATCCTTTTCATCAAGACTATTAAGTTCAACTCTTATAGGGAATCTGCCCTGAAGCTCTGGTATAAGATCACTGGGTTTTGAAATATGAAATGCTCCTGAGGCTATAAATAAAATGTGATCAGTCTTTACCGGACCATACTTTGTAACAACGGTCGAACCTTCCACTATCGGAAGCAGATCTCTCTGAACTCCCTCTCTTGAAACATCCGGTCCTCCGCTTCCCTGTGATGATTTGGACTGACCGCCGGCTACCTTGTCAATTTCATCTATGAATACAATTCCGGAATTCTGTACCTTATCAACGGCTTCATTGATAACAGCATCCATGTCAATGAGTTTAGCGGCTTCATCCTGAGTAAGTACTTTTTTCGCCTCGGCAATTGTAAGCTTTCTTTTCTTTGATTTCTTCGGCATCATGTTTCCAAACAGATCATTGATGTTTATTCCCATTTCCTCCAGACCTATAGGTCCCAGAACCTGCAGCATGGGAAAATTATCCGCAGAAAGATCTAGCTCGATCATTCTTTTATCAAGATTTCCTTTTTTTAACTGTATGCGTAATTTTTCTCTCGTAGAGGCATTTAATTCTTCCTGCGTCTGGCTTGTTGTGTTTTCTTTATTTTCAGCGGAACCGTTGGAAACTTTTTTGACCGGAGGCAAAAGTATGTCAAGTATCCTTTCTTCACTGTTTTCTTCTGCCTTGAGCTGAACTTCCTTCATCTTTTCATTTTTGACTATAGTAACAGACAGATCTGTCAGTTCTCTTATCATTGACTCTACATCTCTGCCTACATATCCAACTTCAGTAAATTTGGAGGCTTCAACCTTTATAAATGGCGCATTTGCAAGTTTGGAAATACGTCTTGCAATTTCAGTCTTTCCTACTCCTGTCGGTCCGATCATAATGATATTGTTAGGCATGATCTCATCTTTCATTACGTCACTGACCTGCTGTCTTCTCCATCTGTTTCTTAAAGCAATTGCAACTGATTTTTTGGCATTATTCTGACCAATAATATATTTATCAAGTTCATCTACTATTTCTGAAGGAGTTAACTGTTTGATTCCGTTTGATGCGCTTATCAATTTTTCTATCTTTGTTTTCACTTTACTGCTTTGTTTCTTATCTTCTCTGATCAATTTCGTTTTAATTAAGTTAATATTTTTTTTCTATTTCTTTAATTCTTCAATGGAAATATTATGATTTGTATATATACATATATCTGCCGCCTGATTCAATGATTCTGTAACTATCTCTTTTGCGCTGAGTTTGGAATATTTCACAAGCATTCTTGCCGCCACCAGCGCATACTGACCACCCGAACCAATCGCTACTATACCGTCATCAGGCTCTATAACATCACCTGTACCTGATATTACAAGTGCTTTTTCACTATCGACAACAGCAAGAAGCGCTTCAAGTCTTCGGAGATACTTATCTGTTCTCCATTCCTTTGCCATCTCAACTGCCGCTCTCGAAAGATTTCCTTTGTATTCTTCAAGCTTTGATTCAAATTTTTCAAATAAAGTAAATGCATCAGAAGTAGCTCCCGCAAATCCCACAAGTACTTTATCATTAAAAATCTTTCTTACTTTACGTGTAGTGTGTTTCATAACAGTGTTGCCCATTGTTACCTGTCCGTCACTGCCTATCACTGCTTTTCCGTTTCTGATCAGACCAATGACTGTGGTCGAACGGATCATGTTTTCTTTCTTCAATTTTTATTTTTTTAAAATTATAAAATTTCTCTTCTTAATTTCGACGGTGGGATATTCAATGATTCCCTGTATTTTGCAACCGTCCTTCTTGCTATCTTCAGACCTTTGTTATTCAGCTCATGAGAAAGATCTTCGTCGGATAATGGCTTTGATTTATCTTCATTGTCTATCAGTTCCTTTAAAGTGATTTTGACTTCAGAATTTGAAACATCATCACCTTCACTGTTTGATAACGCAGTCGTAAAAAATGATCTCAGCTCATGTATCCCCGAAGGTGTCTGAACATATTTGCCTCTGACTGCTCTGCTGACTGTGGATGGATCCATGTGAATATCTTCAGCAATTTCCTTTTCAAACATAGGCTTAAGTCCTGTGTCATTATTCTCAAAATAAAATCTCTGACGTTCGACAATTGCACCCATGATCTTCAATAGTGTATCCTTTCTGGAATTAATTGCATCTATAAACCACTTCGCCTTATTAAAATTATTAACTATAAATTCCTTCGTATCCTTATCCAGTTTATTTGATTTATCTTTATACATTTTCTTATAAGCTCTGTTTATCCTGAGTGACGGGGAATTTCCTTCATTAAGTGAAATTTCAAAATCACCTTCATTATTTTTAACTATGAGATCCGGTATAATGTAATCCTTAACTGATATCTGAATATCATTTCCCGGTCTCGGGTTAAGTTTCTGAATGAATTCAAAAATCTCTTTTACCTGCTGAAGATCTATATTCAAAGCCTTACTAATGTTCTCATACCTTTTGAGACGCAGATCTTCAAAATGATTTTCAATAATATCTATCGAATTTTTCTTTAGTTCAGAATTACTTTCAGATCTCTCTATCTGCAGTATGAGACAGTCTTTAAGACTTCTTGCAGCTATGCCCGGAGGATCAATTTTATTTTGTATGAATTTAAGGGTCTCTTCAAGTTCTTCTTTCGTAAATTCATCATTAGCAAAAACAGTCCCGATCTTCTTTTTATTCAGATCCGATAAAATATCTTCATCACTGTCAACGAAGAATCCTTCATCGTTAAGTGACCATATTATTTCCTCGCCGATGAATATCATTTTATCAGATAAACCTGACAGATGCATCTGAAGCGTAAGAGAATCTTTTAGTGAACTCGTATATTCCGAAGTTATAACAGGCTCATAAATCTCATCTTTTTTGTCTCCTGCTGAATATTTTTCAAACTCTTCATTATCAAAATATTCATCCCAGTTATATTCGTCTTCGCTATTTTTATCTTTTTCTGATTCATAATTTACATCATCTTCATCTATTTTTGTTTTCTCTTCATTGATATCGGAATTTGCGGCATCATCGCTCAAACCGGTTTCTTCCGGTTCATATTCACTTCCCTCTTCCAGCATGGGATTCAGTTCAAGTTCTCTTTTAATTATATTGTCAAGCGACAGCAGAGGAATGGCAAGAATATTCTGCTGCATTATGATCTTCGGCAGTGTCTTCTGAGTTTGCTTTTGTGATAAAGACTGACTATACATATTTTCTAACCGTAATTAAATTTTTTATAAATTATTTATCTGGATTCTTTATTTGTAAAATATTTGGATTTAAGGTCTTTATAAAACTGCTCTCCGTATTCCCTTACAAAAGCATCTTTTGCAAATTCAAATATCGTAATATTTTCGGATTTACCTTTTGCAAGCGCATCTTCACATTCACTGATTTCCTCATATCTGATAATGTTTCTTTTCTTGCCCGAAATTCTGACAGGAAACAAATGGCAGGATATGGGTTTTTGAAAATCTGTCTCATTGTTGATGTATGCCTGCTGAAAAGAGCACTTTGCTATTCCCTCTTCATAGAATGCAAAAATGCATTCTTCATCGTTTACACTTTTAAGAGAATAATCCCCGGGTTCACCTTCTATAACTCCCCCGGTGTCAATGTGGAATATATTAATAACACTGAGATATTTTCTGGCAATTTCAGTATTGCGTTTAATTATCCTCACTTCCTCATCAAGCAAAGGCGCTCCTCCTGCACCTTTTAAAGTACAGCATGCTCCCCTGCATTTTGATACATCGCAGGAAAATTTCAGATTGAATATTCTGTCATCAATAATAAATTTTTCAGACATTAAGCTTTTATGAAATTTTTTCCGGGCAATTGTCTTACAAGATCCATGAACTCAAGTGACAATAAAATAACAAGACAATCAGATATACTTAGTCCGGTTATTTCACTTATCATATCAATATGAGTTGGCTCGCTTGGCAATTTATCGTATAATTCTTTTTCAGTTTCTTTAAGTCCTCTCAGATCCGGCAAAGATCTTTCATCTCTGAGAACAAGGTTTTTATCTAAAAACGGTTTGAATTTCATTTCAAGCTCTGTGAGAATATCCTCAATACAGGTGATAAGTTTTGCCTGTCCGCGTTTTATTATCTCATTTGTGCCGTCTGACTGTCTTGAATTAATGTAACCCGGAACAGCAAATACTTCCCTGTTCTGATCCACCGCAAAATCCGCAGTTAGTAAAGATCCTCCCTTGATACCGCTTTCTATTATTATGCTGCCTAAACTTATACCGCTGATGATCCTGTTTCTTCTTGGAAAATTCAGCTTTTCCGGTTTCGATCCTGCTGGAAATTCAGAGATCACAGCGCCGTTTTCTATCAGCTCATTATATAAATTTCTGTTTTCATAAGGATAGATTATATCCGCTCCGCATCCAAGTACCGCATAAGTTAGATTTCTATGTTTCATACAGACCCTGTGAACAATCGAATCTATTCCTCTTGCAAATCCGCTTATCAAAGGTATCCCAAGATTTGAAAGTTTCTCTGTGAAATTCTCACAGGTAAACTTTCCGTATTCAGTCGGATTGCGCGTCCCGACTATGCTTAGCGAATACCTGTCTATCTTTTTTATATTTCCTTTAAAATACAGGATCGCAGGTGAATCATAGATCCTTTTTAGATTTTCAGGGTAATCAGTATCTGTTAATGTCAGAATGTTAATATTCTTATTTCCGGCATCCCTGATCAGTTTGTCGGCAGCTGTGTTATGATCTGATATGTTTTGTTTTGCTTCAAAAATATTTCTTACTATACTCTGATCAATACCTTCTACCTTCTTCAGATCACCCGGACTGCAATTAAAAAAATCATATGGCTCGGGTATTCTTAAAACAATGTTCCTTATTCTGTTATTTCCGAGATTTTTAACATTCATCAGAAAATTAACATACCTGATCTTCTCACTGTCATTCATAATTACTGCTTAATTTAATTAATATAATTTTCTAATAGTATTACAATAATTTTGAATTTTTATACCGGTATTAATTTCTTCAAAATTAATGCTGTTTTCCCGGAGTAATTTAACTTCCCGGACAAACTTTTTCAATTAGAAATATATGCATTTGTGAAAATGAAATTTTAAAAAAAATGATTTATCAGAATGCAGATTCAGTTAAAAATAACGGCTTTTCCGGAGTCCGATCCCGAAAGTCCGGATATTAATTGAAACTGCCTTTCATATAACACCTGAGGTGAATCAGAAAATTGGCGGGAAGCAAAAAAAATCATCTTTGAGCGGAAATAGCAACATAACAAACGGCTTATTTCTCCTGATTCTTCTATTTTGATCATTTGACATAAAAGATAAACCAGAATATATCTTAATCTTATTCAAAAGTTTTTTATACTTTATACACAGGGTTGGACATTTCGGGATCTGCTTTTTTAATTTGACTTTATTTCAATTTTTATACTGAACAAGTTATCAGTTAATTATTACCACCCGTAAAATACTGAATTAATGAAAAAATATCTTTCTCTGCTGATTATTCCGCTTATTTTTATTGTTTATTCTACCGCCTTAAAAAAAGCCGATGGACCTAATTATAATTACAGTCTGGCTGATCCCTCTTATGTTTATCTGCTTAATTCCCTTACTATGTCAGAACTCGAAGGCTCAGGTCACACCGATCATCCCGGAACGCCCCTTCAGATCGCAGGAGCTTTTATTGTTAAATCTTATTTTTACATTTCGCATGAAAAAGATAATATCACCGAAGATGTTATATACCGGCCGGAAGCTTATTTAAGAGTATTTGATTATTCACTGATTGTTCTTAATGCCATTGGATTATTAATTTCAGGCCTTATTATGTTTTTTATCTTTAAAAATATTTTTGCAGGCATGATCTTTCAGACAATTCCTTTTATCTCCATAAATGTTATAGAAGTATTCTCTCTGGTCAAAACCGAAAATTTTGCATTCTTTCTGATATTAATTCAGATTACACTTATCATTAAATATATCTTTGATCATGATTCCGATACTAAAAAGTATTATCTGTATTTTTCAGGTCTGATCTGCGGTATAATACTATCTGCTAAAATCAGCTTTATTTGTATAGTTTTTCTTCCCCTGATTGTTTTTCCCGGATTCAGGCAAAAAATGATTTTTGCAATAACAATGATTGCGTCATTTGTAATATCAGTTATTCCTGTATTATCCAATATGGAATATTTCATTAACTGGATCAGCAATCTTTTTATTCACAACGGTCGGTACGGCTCAGGTGATTCTACTGTAATCAACAAATCCGAATTTTTTAATAATATTCTTAAAATTATTTCAAATGAAAAATTCTTTTTCTTTTCATATATCTTCCTTTCCGGTTCAGCACTTATTGTTTTTTTTAAAAGAGATAAACTGAAAGAGATTTTTTCATCAAAAGAAATGAAACTCTGCACGGCAATATTTTTTGCTATGAGCATAAATATACTTATGGTAGCAAAGCATTATTCTTCAAGATATATGTTCCCTGCACTGCTGCTGTCCGTTCCGGCATTGTTTGTTTCAGTAAATATTTTGCGCAGGATCTACTTTAAAAAATTAGGTGTGAGATTTATTTATGCGGGGATATTATTATTTCTGATTCTCTTCGGATTTTACAATGGAAGAAAGCAGCTTGCAAAATCAAATCATATAAGATCAGAATGCTCAAAGTTAGTTGAATTTCTGAATACAAATTATAAAGGAGCTTCTGAAATTTTATCACCGGGTGTTACAAGTGAAAAAGCGGCTCTTATTTTTGCTTATTATTATACTCCTGATAAGAGCAGAGCGGTATTGAGTAAATATTTGGATCAGAGATTTCCGGGATTATTCTGGTATGATGTTTTTAATCAAAAGTTAATTTTGTTTAATGGCAAGTATGAATCAATTGATATGACAGCTGATAAATATCCATTAATTTACAGAACTACGGATGAAAATTACAATGTAACATTTATAAGGGATTATGAAAAATTATTTAAGGAAAGAAATTTAAAACTGACTAAAATATTTTCAAATGATAATGGTGAACTGATCTATAAAATTGAATAAGATTTGATATTCACAGATTTAAAAGTGATACTTACGGATAAAAATTCACATTGGGATTTAAATGATTTTATGCCAAGATTTTTACAATTATTCTTTACCGACATTTGATATCTCATCATTCAGATTATCCAGAAATATTGCTACATTCTCATTCATGATCCTTATTTTAGTATCATTTTGAATGCTTATTGTATCTGCTCCGGGCTTATGTTCAAAATTCTGAATGATCATCAGATTATCATCTATTGAAGTAAGAAATTTGGTTTTCAAAACAGTGGAAGGTTCATAACTGGGAATAATTTTCACGGCATCTACGTCCATATATAATTTATTCATTCTCTTTTTGTACTGTTCAAAATCTTTTTCATAGTTAAGAATACCTGTATATTCTCTGAACAAAGTCGCATAATTATTCATCTTATACAGATATTCAAATTTTCTCCGCTGATCTCCCTGGCTTATCTTGTTGCATCCGTAAATTTCTATAATCAGGAAAAGTATTATAACCAATGGCGTGAATATTTTTAAACCACTGTAGTTTCGTACATATTTCATGTCAGACTGTTTATGATTTTTAAAATTCAGAATAATTCAGTTTTGGATATGCTTTTTGCGCCAGTGAATCAAGTTTAAAATATTCTTTATTCTCTGAATATTTATATTTTAAAAAACCCGTCAAGCCTATCATAGCCGCATTATCCGTTGAATATTCCATACAGGGAAAATATACATTGTAACCATTTTTCTTCAGACCATAAAATCTTTCTCTTAGGCCGGAATTTGCCGAAACGCCTCCGGATACAGCTATATTCTTTACTTTATATTTCTTCGCGGCTTTAAGCGTTTTATCAAACAAAGTCTTTATCATTGTTTCCTGAAAGGATGCGCAAATGTCACACAGCAGTTTTTCATCTTTCTTATTTTCGTAATCAATATCACGAAGAAAATATAACACTGCTGTTTTTATACCCGAAAATGAAAAATCAAATTCATTATTCTTCAGTTGCGGGATTGGAAATCTGTGAAAATCCTTATTGCCTTTTTTTGAATAGTCATCTATCTGCTTTCCTCCCGGATATTCCAGACCAAGTAATTTTGCTGTTTTATCATATGCTTCTCCTGCAGCATCATCAACAGTACTTCCTATTATCTTATGTTTAAAAAAATCTTCGGCAAGTATCAGCAAAGTATGTCCTCCAGAAATTATCAATCCTAAAAACGGGAATTCTGCTTTCTGCTCTGAAAGAAAATTTGAATACAGATGAGCCTGAATGTGATTGACCGGAACAAATGGTACATCCAAAACAGCAGAAATAGTTTTACCGAAATTCAGACCAATCAGCAATGCCCCGATCAGCCCCGGCTCGGATGTGGCGCAGATAAGTTCCATATCAATTAACTTTTTATCTGAACGCTTCAATGCTTCGTCAGTAATTTCTGTAATCTTTTTTAAATGTTCGCGGGATGCAACTTCAGGAACAACTCCTCCGAATTTAGTATGAAAAAGCTGAGATGATATTACATTTGATAATACTTTTTCATTCTCAAGCACAGAAGCTGATGTTTCGTCACAGGATGTTTCTATGGCAAGTGTTATCAATTTTACAATTTTTATTATTAAAACTTTTTTGGAGATAATAGCATTGTACTAAATCAGTTGAACAACTTAAGAAAATTCTGAATACATAGTTTTTCCGTGTAATAATGGTCGCCCGATAATAAAAAATCACAAGTGCATCGAAGGCTCACAGAATAAAATTTTGATGGTTTCTATACTGTTTAATTTATGTTCTCAGAATCTATTATCCTTTGAGATAAATATAACGTATTCAGTCAGCCAGATTCATACGGGGATCAATATAAAGTGACTGAAACATGTTAATGAATGCCTGAGATCTTAAAAATTATCAGGTTATCAGATAATCAGAATTTTTACTTAAAGATACTTTTCAATTACGTTGATTTAACTTCTTATTAAAACTAATTTTCAATTATATGAATAATAACAGAATCAAAATTTTTTTAATACTCTTAATTTCTATCCTTTTTGTAACTTCATCATTTTCACAGGTAAAGTTACTCATACCAATGGAGTCATCTCAAACCGATCATCTGAAAGCTTACGGAATCGCATACAGACATTTACTGAATAATAAAGAACTCGACTGGTTATTAAATTTCAGAGGCGGTTCTTTTTTATTTAATTATTCAAAAGCCCTTGAAGATGAATGTAATTCAAAAGGTGTTTCCTTTGAATTAAAGGACGGAACTCAGACTGCTCAGATTTATGCCGAAGTAAAGGATGAAGATGATAAAAATAACATGGATGTAGTGCGACTCGAGAAAGTTGCAAAGATCGCTGTTTACGTTCCTCCGAATGCTCTTCCCTGGGATGATGCAGTTCAGCTTGTTCTTGAATATGCCGAAATACCTTATGATAAGTTATGGGATGAGGAAGTTCTCACTGGCGGTCTCAAAGGTTACGACTGGCTTCATCTTCATCACGAAGATTTTACGGGACAGTTTGGTAAGTTTTTTGCTACATACGGCACAGCATCATGGTATCTCCAGCAGAAAGATATTAATGAATCAATGGCAGCTAAAATGGGATACAAAAAAGTATCTCAGCTCAAACTTGCAGTAGTAAAAAAACTAAAAGAGTATATTGCCAACGGCGGATTTCTTTTTACAATGTGTTCGGCTACCGATACTTACGACATAGCCCTCGCAGCACAATATACAGATATTTGTGAATCAATGTATGACGGTGATCCGGCTGATGCCGATGCAAATTCAAAACTGGATTTTTCCGAAACGATTGCATTTGAGAATTTTACAGTTGACATGAATCCTTATGTATATGAATATTCGAATATTGATGTAACCAACGAATTACTAGCTTTCGGTCAGTATAATGATAACTTTAAACTGGTTGAATTCTCAGCAAAATATGACCCGGTACCTTCGATGCTGACACAGGATCATACTTCACTTATCTCAGGATTTCTCGGACAGACAACGGGTTTCAGGAAAGATCTTTTAAAGAAGAATGTTACTATTCTCGGAATGAATGAAGGAACGGATGCGGTGAAATACATTCACGGAAATTACGGTAAAGGAACTTTCACATTCTTCGGCGGCCATGATCCCGAAGATTATCAGCATGCAGTCGGCGATCCTAAAACCGAACTTAAGAATTTTCCGCATTCACCGGGTTACAGACTTATTCTGAATAATGTCCTCTTCCCCGCCGCAAAAAAGAAAAAGTTAAAAACCTGATAAGTGTTGAATAAATTTATTGTCAGTAAAATTCTTTCAGTTCATCTTATTGTTTCTTACTTTAGTCTGTGTTTTATTTTATGCCTGATACTGTTTTCATGCAGCGATAGTGCAAAGATTCAGCATCAAACATCAAACATCAAAGATACCCAAATTACTGACGATGCAAATATTCAGGTAAGATTTGATTCCATCCCCAAAAGAATAGTATCCCTTGCTCCCAACATCACTGAAACCATATATGCATTACATGCGGATTCACAGCTCGTCGGTGTTTCTGAATTCTGCACTTACCCGCCTGAAGCAAAATCCAAAGCTAACACCGGAAGTTATCTGAGTCCGGATTATGAAAAAATAGTTTCATTAAATCCTGATCTTGTTTTGATAAATGTTGAGAATACTTCAAATCCGACTTATCAGTCTCTAAAAAATCTCGGATTGAAATTGTTTCTCTCAAATGCAAGGGATATAAACGGTATAAGAAAAATGGTCTCGGATCTGGGTAATATTACAGGTAAAGTTTCTTCAGCTGATTCAATTTTAAACATACTTGACAACGGATCAGAAACAATTGATACAGCAAAGAAGCCAGATATGAATTCACTCATCATAATTTCGATCAATCCTTTAATGACAACCAACGGTAAAACATTCATTAATGAGATCACCGGAATGGCAGGGCTTACAAATATATATTCAAATGAAATTATAGATTATCCTTCTGTAAGTTTTGAAGATGTTTTAAAGAATAACCCAGACTGGATCGTATTTCCCGCAGATACTTTAAATACAGCTCAACTAATTAATTACAGAAAAGAGTTAGTATCCAAACTGGGTGAGACGAATGCTGTAAAAAATGATAAAGTTATATTTATTGATGAGAATATAATGTTCCGACCCGGACCGAGAGTTCTTGATGCTGCGAAGTTACTGAAACAAAAGATCTCAGACCTTTCTGATTAAACCAAAAATATCATATCTTATTCTTTTTTATTTACCACAAATCCAATTCGGCGTAATGAATGCAACAATATAATTGCATATCGTCAACAATGTATTCCCAGAAAATTTACCGTTTTAATGATTAAAATCATACCACTATTGTTCATAAAAACCTATTTTATATCTGAATCTTAAAATAAATAAAAAATGAAAAAAATCATTCTAACACTTCAGATCATATTGATGCTGAATGCCGTTTTATATGCGCAGGTCAATATAAAAAAAGGTTCAGAAATGTGTTCTGATAAAAAAATGAACAGTAAGAACCTGTCAAATTTATTTAATTTTGATTCCCCAAATAGTCCGGCGCATAGTTTTGATGTACAGGACTACAAAATTTATTTAGATCTAAGAAATTGTTTTATCTCACCGTACCCTAAGAGTTTCAATGCTAATGTGATCGTCACTTTCAGAGTAGACACAGCATTGAATTCTATTGCTCTTAATGCTGTGAATAGTTCCCTGACAGTAAGCTCCGTCAGCATGGGCGGTGTCAGTTTTACACATTCATCTAACATTCTGACAATACAGCTTGACAGATCTTATGCTGCCGGAGAAACAGCACAGGTTAAGATCAATTACAGTCACAATAATGTTTCGGATAATGTAGTGTATGTTAGCAGCGGGTTTTTCTTTACTGACTGCGAACCGGAAGGTGCAAGAAAGTGGTTTCCTTGTTATGATAAACCTTCCGATAAAGCCACTGTAGATATTACTGCAAAAGTACCGGCTAATGTGAGACTCGGATCAAACGGCAGACTTAATGACTCACTGCTGACCGGTGATACATTGTATTATCACTGGATAAGCAGAGATCCTGTCGCAACTTATCTGACAGTTCTGACGGGAAAAGTAAATTATAATCTGAATATTGTTTACTGGCATAAGATCTCAAATCCATCCGACAGCGTACCTGTCAGATTCTATTATAATTCCGGAGAAAACATTACAAGCATTAAAACGAAAGTGCTGAATATGATGACTTATTTCTCGGAAAAATTCGGCGAACATCCATTCGAAAAGAATGGCTTTGCTACTCTCAATAATCAGTTCCAGTGGGGAGGCATGGAAAATCAAACGCTTACAAGTCTGTGTACCAATTGCTGGAATGAGAATATCATCTCACATGAATTTGCGCATCAATGGTTCGGAGATATGATCACATGCGGCACATGGGCTGATATCTGGCTTAATGAAGGTTTTGCGACTTATAGTGAAGCTTTATGGTATGAAAATACAGGCGGATACAATTCATATAAAAATGATATTAATAATGATGCAAACAGTTATCTGTCAGGAAATCCCGGCTGGGCAATGTACAATCCTTCCTGGGTAATTGTTACTCCCGGAGTAAATGAACTGTTCAATACGCAGATAACATATTACAAAGGTGCATGTGTACTTCATATGCTGAGATACACGCTCGGCGACAGTTTATTTTTTGAAGCTATAAAATCTTATGGGACAGACGTTGCAGGTGGTTTTAAATATAATTCAGCGGTAACGGATGACTTTACGGCAAAGATCAGCTCGGTTGCTGGTCAGGATCTTTCATGGTTCATAAACCAGTGGGTTAAAGAACCGAATCATCCAGTTTATCAGAATTATTATAATTTCAATTCTTTGGGAGGCGGTAACTGGAGTGTGAATTTTATTGCTCGTCAGATTCAGACAAATACTGTGTTTCATAAAATGCCTGTCGAACTGAAAATTTCATTTAATTCAGGGGCTGATACAGTGATCAGAGTAATGAACGATGCTAACTATCAGTCGTTTGCTTTTAATTTTAACAGACAGCCAACCGGTCTGACTTTTGATCCGGATAATAACATAGTGCTGAAACAAGGAACTACAACTCTTCAGTCAGCATCAGTTAAAACACTTACCCTGAATGCCTGCATTCAGGGATTTTATGATGAAAATACTAATTCTATGATATCCGATACGATGACAGTATTCATGAGAAATACTGTGCCGCCTTTTTCGGTGATTGAATCAGATAAAAAAGTGTTGAATTCATCCGGACAGGGAATATTTACATTCTCTAATGTATTCAATGATGCGCCTTATTATATTCAGTTACAGCATAGAAACTCAATTGAAACATGGAGCAGTTCGCCGGGACAGATGTTCTCAGGTAATTCTCTTACTTATAATTTCACAATTGCTCAGTCAAGCGCATTCGGTAACAATGAGATCCTGGTGGATAATTCACCTGTGAGATATGCAATATACGGCGGAGACGTTGATCAAAATGATGCTGTTAATCTTGCGGATATAGTGGATATATATAATGATGCCGGCTCATTTATGACCGGTTATATTCCAACAGATGTAAATGGTGACAATATTACAGAATTAAGTGATATGATCATTGCATATAACAACTCCGCAGCATTCGCAATAGTGATCAGTCCATGAGATAAACATTTTATTTAACCTTTATCTGATTGCAGAGAATTATATTTGCTATTCATACATGAAAAACTAATTGCAACACTGATGACACTGATTTCTCTGGATTTATGCTTATATCTAAATGATCTTTGTATTCATATTTTTTAATTTTAATCTAAAAAATGTGAAAGTTAATTTTTCATAAAAAAATTAATAAATCCGTTTTTTTAGTTTAATCAGTGTAATCAGTGTGCAGTTTTTGTCATGAGCAGAGATTTCTGTTAATCCGGATTGCGTCTCAGCAGTTTTCAAATTTTCTTCCAGATCAGAAAAGTTCTTTCGGCAAATCTGTTATTATATATGTAAAATATTTAATCACACTTTTTACACTTTACCTAAAGCAATCTAACTTAGTTAAATATATGGCAGATATACTAGTATCCCGTAAGTTCAACATAGCCTCTGCCTTTTATTTCTGAACCATTTTTTCTTCCTTCTATCTTTACAGCCCCTTCCCAGTATCTGACCGACACATTCATAAGCTGATCTTTTACAGCAGGTGATATTTTTAATTCAATGTTGTCTGAAGGAATTTTCAGGCTCCATCCTGAAGGATATTTCACACCATCCGGACTTTCCCAGTATTCAGTTACCTCAAGTATAACATTTTCTTTAATTACCGTTTTGACACTGCCTTTTTTATCTACTATTGTTCCTTTACTGAAAATATCCGGACTGCCGTCATTCTTCCTCATCTGATAATACATTATCTCGGTGCTGTCATCGAGTTGAAGTGCAAACCAGTCCCAGCCTTTCTGATCGTCACTTAATGCACTTGTGCTCCATTCACGGTCCATCCAGGAA
>CALMST010000002.1 GCA_937872315.1 uncultured Ignavibacteria bacterium
CAATACCCAATACCCAATTCTCAATACTTAATACTTAATACTTAATACTTAATACTTAATAAGCCGGAAAAATATCCTTCCGGCTTTTTTAATTTATATAAATTCGTCAGTAAGCTGAATATTATTCCGGTATTATTTATTTATTGAGAATACCAAAATTTATATATTAGTTGATTTATTCAATATACGGAATATGTTGCGTTATTATTTTTTCTATTCATTAATTCTGGGTTTACTTATTTATTCTTACGGATGTGATGTAATTGTTTCCAACCAGTCAAAACCTGATGTACCCGCAGACCATACCATTTTACACGGGATATTCCTTCACAAGAGCGGAGAAAGAGAAGCGATAGGCTGCAGCGACTGTCACGGACAGGATCTGAAAGGCGGTGTGCAGCTGCTTGGAAATACTTACATTTATACCCAGTCATGTTATCAGTGTCATAATAAGTTATGGGATACAAGAGGCAGCAAATGAACTTATTTTTAATTATTCGATCATGAAACTTTACAAAAGTTGTATTTTAATTTTAATTCTTTCTCTTACCGCAGTTTACATTTCAGGATGTGCTGTAGTACAACCGATCGACAGGGAAAGACTGGCTGACCCGAATATGATATTCGATGAAAACCCGATAGAGCAGGGAATTCAGAATCATTATTTATATATAAGAGAGGGTACTCAGGGTGCTGACGGTGCCAAAAGCGGCGGTTGCGGCTGTGGATAAATTTATATTTTATTTCTTAATATTTCTTTCAGGAATGTTATTGTCCGTATCAGCCAATGCTCAGGATATTCCTGAAGATGAACTCCAGGCTAGGATCAATACCTACTTCGATAATTTCGGTGTTACAGTAATCTACCCTTCCATTAATTATTCCAAAAAACTCTCAGAGAATACCAGTGTTTCCGCAACTTATCTTACGGATATTATAAGCGCTGCTTCAATGCAGAGTTTGTTTGAAGTTGACGGTGTCACTTCGGCTACCGACAGAACATACGGCGGGAGCGATGACACTCCGGATGAATGGAGACACGAATTAGGTCTTGGAGTTACACAGAAATTCTTTGACGGAAGTTTCTATGTCAACGGGATCTACAGTATCGAGCATGACTATTCTTCCAAAACATTGCTTGGCTCGGTGACATATCCCTTTGCGCAGCAGAACGCATATCTGACTCTCGGAGCGACAATCAGCTTTGACAAGATCTTTCCCGAAAACAGATACTGGACAAAGGACAGAAATACTTATGCATTTAATGCGGCTTTCTCCCAGATACTCGGCAAGAATGTAATAGCCCAGATCGATGCATCTTACATTGATGTGAGCGGATACCAGCTTGTCGGATATCAGATAGTCAGGATCTATGATCCTGCGAAGAATAACTTTACCACTTACGAACCTGTTTATCCTGACACACGGATAAGGAGAGCTCTCGGTGTCAGAGCAAACATAGGCATTACAGACGATATTACATTGCAGCCGGGATACAGGTATTACTGGGATTCATGGGACATAAATTCAAATACAATGTATGCAATACTAAGCAGGAATTTTTCTGAAACATTTTCCGCATCACTTGAATACAGGCAGTATTATCAGACTCAGGCATTTTTCTTTCTTCCGTATTATACTTCTTTGCAGGAATATATGGGAGTGGACGGGCAGATCAATTCCGGATATTCAAATGTGATAAATTTTAATTTCACACTTACGGGAAAGAAAGGTTCGGCGTTTCTTACAAATGAAAATCTGCAGCTTATCGGGACGCTCGGATATTACAAGAGGCATTATGATTCTCCTGACTGGCACAGCGGATTGCTTAATCTTTATGCCTTATTGTTTAATATCGGTATACGTTATTATTTATAAAAAACAAATTTAAATTTAAATAAAAATGAACAGAAGAGAGTTTTTAAAAATAAGTGCCTTGTCTGTATCAGCTGCGACGCTGACCGGAATGACATTTGGAGGAGTGAAAGAACTATACGCTGAAACAGAAGCCGGACCGGGCAGTTTTACATTAGAGATAATAACAGATAATCCCGGAAAAGCCCTTAACCTGTCTCAGCTATTTTTCGAAAATAATTCTTTTAACAATGGAGTTATTAAGTTTTCCGAGTTCAAAATTAATGGCGAAATGCCGGGAGACATAGTTTTTGTAAGAAATAAGGATCTCATAAATTATAAGACAGGTTCAGATGATGTATCAGCGGATATCCGGAATATTGCCGGTGCTCTTGACCTGCCGAAACAGATAGTCAATCCGACTCGAATGAGATTCCAGTTGTCCGGTAAAGATTCAAAAGCCGGAAATTTTCTCGTCTTTCATAAAAATAATCTGGTGAAAACATTCAGCGCCGGAAACTCTTCAATGGAAATTATTTTAAATGGAACCAAGGGCAACCTGTTACTGAATATAAACAACGGAAATGCAAGTGTGATCAGCGCTGACTGTGTACACAAGACATGCGTCAATACCGGAACCATCTCCAGGTCCGGGGAGAGTATTGTCTGTATTCCGAATGAACTTATGATATTATGCGAATAAATTTTTCACCGCACTTTAAATTATGCTAAAATTATTTTCCGCGCTTTTAATTCTGTTTGTACTTTTGACAGTCCGCTCTCAGGCTCAGCAGCCGGTTTATGAAGTCACAACTTCAAAATATTTACTAGGGACTAAGATCGATATCACGGCAGTTCACGGGGATATTGATTCCATGAAGAAGGCAATGTATTATGCATTCAGGGAGATCGAAAGAATTCAGGGAGTTATGAGCGTTCAGATCGATACTACCGAAGCTTCCCGTATCAACCAAAACGCGGGGATCGCTCCCGTTAAAGTCAGCGGTGAACTGTATGCAATAATAAGCAGAGCTATTGATTATTCCGGAAAGTATGACGGTATTTTTGATATAACGATCGGACCCATCAGCGAACTGTGGGGTTTCAGCAGTGATAAAAAGATCACTGAAGTTCCGGACAGTAATATTATTAGGTCTTTGATAGATCTGGTTAATTACAAACTCATTGTTCTCAACCCCGGGGATTCAAGCGTGTTTCTTCCGGAAAAAGGTATGAGGATAGATCTGGGTGGTATTGCCAAAGGTTACGCTGTGGACCGCGCTGTAATGATAATGCGTAAATACGGGTTGAATAATTTTTTTATAAATGCGGGCGGTGATATTTTTGTAAGCGGTACAAAAACTGAAGGTCAGAAATGGAGCATTGGCATAAAGGATCCGAGAGATCAGAATAAGCTTATCGGAGAGTTTAAGCTTTCCGGTCTTGCCGTAGGCACCAGCGGTGACTATGAAAGATTTGTGATCATTGACGGAAAAAGATATCATCATATATTTGATGTTCATACAGGATATCCTGTAATGATCTCGCAAAGCGGAACAGCCTTAGCAAATACGACCGAAGAAGCAGTAGTATTATCAAAAGTTGTTTTCATAACAGGAGCTGAAGAATATTTGAAGACTAAAAATGAAACCGGTATAGAAGGAGTCATAGTTTCAGAAGACGGGAAAATTGTATATGATGAGAGAATTGTTCAAATGTATGATTTTAAACTTATAAAATGAAATTCCTATTGAAATCTGAATCGCTTATTCCGTGAAATTTATTTAGCTATCAGATGTATATTTGCTTTTAAATTCAAGCTTAAATAAATTATCTTTGGACAGTTATAAAAATTACCCCAAGTAAATTCCGCAAGTAAATTACTATTGCAATAGTAACCTGAAGAATTTAAAATTTAATTTTTATTAAATTAAAATTTTATTCTTAAACTAAATAATCTAAATCTTACCAACATGAAAAAACCTGTAAACCTGAATAAACTAATCTTTATTTGTACAATCTCATTTCTGATAATTTCCCTTACAGGAAGCAATACATTTAACAACAATTACAAGATAAGCAAAAGTGTGATAAATGAATTAAGCGTAAAACCCTCCGGTGAAAAGATTCTTGTATGGATAGAGTTCACTGATAAAGGACTAAACTTAAGCAGTATGTTATCAAGACCGGAAACATTTCTTACTCAGAAAGCAATTGACAGAAGGAAAAAAGTTAAGCCAATGAATGCGCTCGTTGATTACACAGATATTCCATTGAATCAAAGTTATGTAGAAGATCTAGCTTCTTCAGGAATTGAAATAAAGAACAGATCCAAATGGTTTAACAGAGTTTCATGTTATGCCTCGCGGATACAGATAGAGCAGATGTGTGATAATGACTTTGTGAACAGGATAGAGCTTGTCAGAAAATTCAAGAAAGATCCGAATGACATAGAATTCAACCGTTCGCAGGAATTACAGGAGTCTGATAATAACGGCTCTCAAAATAATGTAGCTTATCAGCTCAATTACGGAACCTCCCTTACACAGATGGAAATGATCAATGCGCCTATGGCTCATGACAGCGGATATTACGGACAGGGAATACTCGTTGCAAACTTTGATGCCGGATTTGATAATCTTTCACATCCAGTGTTTGATTCCATAAAAGCAAGAGGGCTCAGAACTTATGACTTTGTAAATCATGATACAGTCGTAGCTGATGAATTCGGTCAGATGGGACAGGGCTGGCACGGTACAATGACTCTTTCACTAATCGCAGGATACAGACCGGGTTCACTGATCTCGCCTGCTTTCAGGTCGCAATACATTCTGGCAAAGACGGAAAACACTGACAGTGAAACTCCTCTTGAAGAAGACAACTGGCTTGCTGCTGCCGAATGGGCTGACAGTCTCGGTGCTGATATTATCACGAGTTCTCTCGGATATTTAACAATGGATTTCGGATCGAGTCATTCCTATGACTGGACATGGATGAATGGTGACAGTTGTCTCATCACGATCGGTGCTGATCTTGCAGTGAATAAAGGAATTCTGATCTGCAACTCTGCCGGTAACGAAGGAAGCAATGCATCACACAATACTATCATTGCGCCATCAGACGGTGACAGTGTTATCTGTGTAGGATCGGTAAATTCACCGAGCAAGAGCAGATCCTCTTTTTCGTCAGTAGGACTCTCGGTGGACGGAAGGATAAAACCTGATGTCTGCGCAATGGGAAGCGGCAATAAAATAGCAGCAACCGGTGAAGGCAATACCGGATATTCTTCGGGAAGCGGAACATCCTTTTCATGTCCGATGACTGCCGGCGCTTGCGCAATTATCCTTTCGGCAAATCCAAATCTCACACCGAGACAGGTCTGGCAGATCCTGATCACTACGGCTGACAGCGCTTCAGCCCCTTCAAGATACAGAGGATGGGGATTAATTAATACCTGGGAAGCGGTTAAAATGGCAAAGACAAAGTCGCTGGATCTTACTCTGCTCATAGAAGGTTTGTATAATTCTGTTACAGACCAGATGGTAAGTGATACTGCAAAAGTATTTTTAAGAAGCAATTTATCACCTTATGCGATTGCCGATTCCTCGGCAGCTGTACTCAATTCATCAGGTCAGGCAACTTTTATGTTTTCTAATTTACTTACCGGATCAGGTTATTTTATTCAGACCTCACACAGAAGCGGAGTAGAAACCTGGAGTAAGACAGCGCAGAGTTTCAATTCCAACGGATTAATGATCTATAATTTCACAACAGATTCGGCAAAAGCTTATGGGAATAATCTCCATAAGGAAAATCTGAAATGGACTATTTATAACGGTGATGTAATAAAAAATGGTGTTGTAGAACTCTCTGATGTAATAGCAGTCTATAATGATGCGTCAAATTTTGTTACCGGTTACGTAAACACGGATCTTAACGGCGATGATCTTTCTGATCTTATTGACGTTCTGCTGGATTATAATAACTCCAAGAATTTTGTGAGTGTAATCAAGCCGTGATTAAAAATATTCTTTTCAAAAGATCTTAATAATTTTCAGAATATTAACAGAAACATTTTTTAAATTTCATAAAAGCTTAGATAACTGTAACGATAAGTAATCCCTCACCCGCTGGTGGGAGAGGGGTTTAGGCAATACATTAAAGTTTAGGATCTTTAGTATCATTTCTGATGTCCTAATTTTTAATTTGACGCTGATTCGTTTCGCTCGCTTTTTCCGTCAGGTCAGTTCAGTTTTGGATTTTTAAAATAATTGTTTAAGTTATTCCGTTAATTATTTTATGCCCTGTTTCTATTTCTCCTCTTGAAAATTTACTGTTATCATATAAATATCAATTATCATGTTATTTGTGAAATCTGCTTTGGATAATTTAAACTTCCGTGTTATTTCATTGGACCCAAAACACACAGGACTTTTTCTAATACTAATGAAGATTTTTTAGTTTTTATTTTGTAAGAATTTTATATTTGAACAGATAAATAATTTCCAATCACAAATATAAATTTAAAAGTTCTGGATATGTAAGAAGTATAGCCTGTACAATGCTTTTTAATTAATTGTAAAATATTATTAATAAGTTTATTTTAGCAAAAATAATAATCTGAATTATTTAAACTATCCGGTCCATTTCAAAATGATAAATTATTCAAAGTTTTATAATTACAAAACTTTATGCAAATCCAGAATAAATTAACAATAAAAACATTCTATATTCTGATCTTCATTTTCCTGTATGCGACCGGCGGGATCTGCCAGCAGGATACATCGGAAAGCAAAGGGAAAATCGATAATGACACATTAGCAGGTATTTTGTATTCTCAGAATGATCTGCTTAGAAAACTCGCTGATTCACTGGGAAAAGAAGAAATTTTCAAGAACAAGGAAAAGCAGATATACTCTCAGCAGCTGGTTCTGATCTCTTCTTTGGAAAAAGAAATGTACAGGATCGGTAATTATTTAAATAATGAAATTGATACCATATCAATAACTGAAAGTTTACAGGAAATTGCCGGTGAATATAATACCGCATCCAACGGGATCGGTGACAGTCTTAATTTTATTACTGAAAGAAATCTTTCAACAACATCTTTAATTCTTAAAGGTCTTCAGATAAGGCTTGATTACAGAAAGAAAGAAGTATTAAAAAATATTGAGGACCTTGAAAAATTCAGAAAGACGGTTGATTCACTTCAGACAGATACATTATTATATAAGTTCGCAAAAGACTCTGTATTGTTTTTTGAATATTTCAACAAAATTATTGAAGCTTCCTTAACCCTAAATCCGATCGACAAAGAGCTTACGCAGAGAATAAAGGATTTGAACAGATATCTTAACGAAATTAACGATTTAAGCAGTAAAATATCGTCAGAGAGACAGGAAATAATTGATAAACGTAAATATGAATCCCGGACTATCCTATCCAGGGATTCCCGCGATTTATGGGATAAGTCAGAGAATGAAGTTTCAGTAAATGAATCTTTGAATTATTCTTATTCCAAAGCGAGTCTTTTACTTTACTATTATACAGTTAACAATTTATGGAGAATAAACCTTATGATTCTCGGGTTTATTACACTGGTAATATTAGTATACAGAACAAGAAAGAAGTTTCTTGGTCTCGAAATAAATGAAATTCCGGAAGAAACCGGATTAATTTTAAAATTTCCGTTGTTGTCATCCATATTCATTAGTCTTATTGTATTCGAATTCCTGTTTCCGCATCCTCCTGTGATCTTTCAGGGGATTATCTGGGTTTCATCATCAATGATACTTACTTTTATTTTATGGAATTACTTTAAAAGAAATCAGAGATTTTACTGGTTATACTTGTTTATCTCCTTCATGATCATTCTGGGATCTGATCTGATTCTGAAAGAATCCTCCGCTGAGAGATGGCTGTTAATGATAATTGCTCTTTCCGGGATTGCAACGGGAGTGATTTCTGTCAGGAATAGTATTTTTAATGAAAGAAACAGAGCGTTAAAAATTATAATACTCATTTTTTCCTTAACTCTTCTGACTGTATCTGTATTCTCTAATTTGTTCGGAAGGTTTAATCTTACAAAGACTTTGCTGACAGTAAGTTTTTTCATGCTGATCTCGGCATACCTTTTATACTGGGGGATGATCTTAACAATTGAACTTCTAAATATTTTTACTGCTGTTCATGAAACAGGCGGAAATGAAAGTTTCAAAGCAAGGATAGAAAGGTTAAAGAACAGGACTCCTTCATTCTTAAAAATAATCCTTATAGGCGGCTGGATCATCCTGATCGCCAGGAATTTTTATATTTATGAATATTTTATGGATGGGCTTGTTATTTTTCTTGAAAAGGAAATATCAGTAGGAAGTTTTACATTTACACCTGAGAAAATTTTGATTTTTATCCTCATTCTGGTTTTATCAACAATGCTGTCCAAGATCATCTCGTTCATTGCAGACAGTTCGGATAATTCAAAATCCAGTAGGCAAAACAAATCCGGATTAGGCAACTGGATGCTTCTTATCAGGATAGCTATAATGAGTGCAGGGATACTTCTTGCTTTTGCTGCAACAGGAATACCGCTTGATAAAATGACCATAATAATAGGATCACTCGGTGTCGGAATAGGACTTGGACTGCAGGCGCTTGTAAATAATCTTGTCAGCGGAGTACTGCTTGCATTTGAAAAACCTTTTCAGATAGGTGACTTTATAGAAATCGGAAGTGAATCCGGAAGGATCAAAGAAATAGGAATAAGAAGCTCAAAGCTTTCCACTTCTGACGGCGCTGACATTATTATTCCTAACGGGGATCTTCTCAGCAAACATGTCACAAACTGGACAATGAGAAATTCGAAAAAACGTTCAGAGCTCAATCTCAGCTTTAACTCATCGGAAAATATTGATGATATTAAAGATAAACTTCAGGAAATTCTCGACAGTAATGAGGATATTCATAAGGATCTGCCGGTAAGTATTTTACTGGATAATTTTACAGAGAGTTCTTCTGAATTTAAACTGAGATACTGGACTGATATTGACAAGTCAAGTTCTGTAAAAAGTGATATAATGCTGAATGTGAAGGACAAACTTTACAAATCTTCAGTAGAGGATGAGACAAAGAGCTGACCGGGTAAATTTCAGGGACAATCTGAAAATAAAGTACACGCATATTCCGGATTTATACCGGTAATAACTGACAGATCAATTTTAAAGATAAACCTGATTCCTTTGAACCGGTTAATTTTCCGCTATCTCAAATAACATTTTCCAGATCAGTTCTCATTTTTGTGGGGAAGATTAACAATCATTTTTTTCTGTCTCCCTTGCAGCTGCGCGGGAAAATACAGACTTTACTGACTTCCCTTTGAATAATACCCCATCAGCTTCGCATACTCAGCGCTCATATCAATTCCTCTTCGCTTCATTACTATCTTCGCAGTTTCAACCGCTTTTATGAGTTCATAAGCAACTGACTTTTTACCTGAATCATTCCACGAAAAAGATCTGAGAAGTTTATCGGGAAATCCGCCTCCGAAAATATTGGCAAAGATGCCTGTGACTGTACCGGTGTTAAGCATTGTATTGATGGAAGTCTTGGAATGATCGCCGATTATACTTCCGAGAAACTGCATTCCGGTCTGAATCTCATTTCCGTCAATCCCAATCTTTATAATTGAATAATTATTTTTCAGATCACTCGTTACTGTATCAGCGCCTAAATTTACAAACGGACAAATATAAGAATGACCAACGAAACCATCATGCTGTTTATTCACATATGAATGAAATATTGATTCGGCAATTTCGCCCGCAACTTTAGAATGATCCCCTATCACACTCGGTCCGTATATCTTCGAACCGCTTTTCACTGTGACATTCTTTCCAATGAAGACAGGTCCTTTGATAAAAGTGAATGGTTCGATCACGGAATTTTCATCTATTAAAATATCACCTGCTGTTGCATCAATCACAACACCCGGATAAATGTTTACATTGTCTGAAACCTGTATCGATTTAGCGTTTACAAAAGTATCACGATTTTTGATTTTTTTGAATCTTTTTGCTGTACCCGATCTTTGAATGATCTCAATATCTTCATCAAGACCGCCATTTAGCAAATGCTCAATTATATCCCATGAATAATTAATTACTTTAATGCCATCCGTTTCACTCAGGTCAATTTTATTAAAGCTATTCTTTTCAAAGAATTCTGTATCGAACAAATTCATTTTGTCGGTGACTACAGTGCTTTCAACTCTTTCCTTTAATAAGCCGATATTGTTTTTTGGAATAAATGCTGCGACGAGTTCTTTGCCTGAAACGTAAAATGTATTCTTTTTCTTTTTGCTGATCAGATGATTCAGACTTTTTTCATTAAAAATTACCTTTCCGCTAAGAAGCAAATAGTCATCTTTTGAGATGCTGTTAATTTTTTGAGGATGAATTTCTTTCATATAAGCTTCAAGAATATTCCGGCAATGGAGAGTAGTTTCGTATTTATTTCCTAGAATGGTTTCGTACCGCTCAAGAATACTGTTTGCCCCGCACTTAATGTCACAGGTTGCTCGCAGCATATTAAGCGGGTAAAGATTTTTGTATGATGTATCTTCGAATATTAAAATTTTCATGCTCATAGTATAACTTATTAGTTTAGTTTATCAAAACAAAAAAGCCAATATTAAATATTGGCTTAAGAATTATTATAAAAACAGTTTAATATTATGAAGCTGTTTCAGTTTTTTTCATTTTGTCACCATATCTTCTGTTGAACTTTTCAACTCTACCGGCTGTATCTACGATTTTTTGTGTTCCGGTGAAGAACGGGTGGCACTGAGAGCAAATTTCGACTTTTATTTCAGGAACTGTCGATCGGGTTGTAAATAAAACCCCTTTATTTTCTCCGCAGTTACAGACCACATTGCATTTATAATACTTAGGGTGAAATCCCTTTTTCATTTTTATTACCTCTTTCTGATATAATTTATGCAAAAATATCAAATTGAGGTCTGAGATTCAATAGAGAATTTATTTTTTAATTTAATATCATCTAATATCATATTTCATCAAAGAGATTTTAGCCACGAATTAACACGAATAAACACGAATTTTTTACTTGTAGCATTAGGACTTTAGTCCTTACGCTAAAAAAAAACTCAAAAAATTGCTAAAATCTGACATTTTACTCCAAATACATTACTTCCAACGCTTTTACTTTTACTTCTAACACTTTTGCTTCTGCTTCTAACGGTTTTGCTTTTGCTTCTAACGGTTTTGCTTCTGCTTCTAACACTTTTGCTTTTGCTTC
>CALMST010000003.1 GCA_937872315.1 uncultured Ignavibacteria bacterium
TTATGAATTATGAGTTATGAATTATGAGTTATGAGTTATGAGTTATGAGTTATGAATTATGAGTTATGAATTATGAATTATTTAATCGACCAGAGACCGGTCAGTCATCCGGTCAACCCTATATACATATCAACCAAATATACAATTGATTTTAGCTGACTGTATATATAATTTTCCTCATGTAATTCCGGATAAATTAAACTTTTGCTTGTATTTTTTACTCTAACTTTCAGAATTACATTAACAGAATTTAAATCTGAAATAAATTGAAATGGAATTATCAGATTAACTTTAAATTAAAGCAATATGAAGAACAAATTAATAATCCACCCTATAATATTTTTCCTGATCTCAGTCTCCTTTTATTCCTGTGACAATATGATAAATTCATCTGATGTTTCGGGAATTGTATATTATGATGGCACATATATACCTGTTGGCGGGATTTATGTAACTGTCGGAAATTCAAATGTGAGAACTGATCAGAACGGAAAATTCAGGTTTGTGAATGTCTCATATCCGTTTGATGTAACTATACTGGATACAGTCACTAACAGAGTATCTATTTATAAAAAGTTAAGTTCTGATAATCTGGATCTGTTTATTGACAGAAACGGTTACGGCACGGGAGGTAATTCTGCACTGATCAAAGTTACAATTCCCGATAGTTTGTTAAACAATAACACAGAAGGTCAGATCATATTTACTGACGGAGAATACATTAATTCCAATTATTCTTTAAATCCGGGCATAACAAATTTAACTATCGGTTTTAAGAATTATGATCCGGTAACCGGAAAACTTATACTATTAACTTTCAGAAAAAATTCACTTGGTAAAATTACTTCTTATGAAAATTTCGGACTAATTGAAAATGTGAGGATTTTTCCGGGAGGAATTTTTAACTATACGTTTGATTCCGTTTCCATATCATTGAATCCGGGAGAAGAGACAGTTTCAGGTTCTGTAAATAATCCTTCGGGATATTACGAAGATTACTCAGGATTTACTTTTTCATTCACGGATAAAAATATACAGGGATACTATTACAGTTTTTTGGGTCAGGGAAGCGGCAACATTTTTAATTTTCTGATTCCTGCCGGTATTCCTGTACCATTTAATATTCTATACGTAAAATCCTATTACTTAAATTCCGAAAGATCAATTCAGTATAACTATGTTTATCCAAATGCTTCAAACATTATTGATATAAAAGAAGCATGTAAGATCCTATCACCCGAAAACGGATCTAAAAGTGTAAATTATTCAACCCCAATTTCATTTTCCGATGGCGCATTACCCGGAATTTATAAAGTAAAGATAACCAACCGGAGCAGGTGGAAAGAATATGTGATATATACATCATCAAATAACATTACTCTTGAAGGCTTGGATCAGGTCGGATTAGGCTCTTTAAACAATAATGATTTTTTAATGGGAGTAGAAAAATACGGACCTTTCGAATCTGTAAATGATTATGTGAAAAATTTCAAAAACCGGTCTGAATGGTTTTTGACTTACAGCAAATCAATCGAATTCACCACCGAACCCTGACAGGGATTTTGTGCCGGTTGCTTTTTCATTTTCAATGTTACACCAATCCCGCAGGGATTGAGTGTTGATAGAAAAAATCCGATACATTTAAATTTTTTTTAATTAATTCTGAAATTGATTTAACCTTTTAATTTAATTAATTTGAAAGCAATAATTAAATTCATTGAATGGGCAAAACTGCTTTTGTATTTCCCGGTCAGGGCTCGCAGGTTGTAGGGATGGGTAAAGATCTGTACGAGAAATTTGATCTGGCAAAGAACATTTATAAACGGGCTGATGAAATTATGGAAATGCCTCTGAGCAAAATTTCTTTTGAAGGTCCGGCGGATCTTTTGATGCAGACTCACATTACGCAACCGGCGTTATTCGTTCACTCCTATATTCTCACGCAACTTATCGGCGATAAAATAAAAGCTGATGCAACTGCGGGACATTCACTCGGCGAATACACTTCCAATGTTTATGCAAATTCCATTGATTTCGAAAACGGTCTGCGTCTTGTCAAAAAGCGCGGTGAACTCATGAAAGTCTCCGGTGTGAAGAGACCCGGCACCATGGCTGCTCTGATAGGACTTAATGAAACCCAGATTGATGAAGTATGTGAAAAAGCTAAAGAGCATCAGATTGTTCAGCCTGCTAATTATAACGCTCCCGGACAGATAGTGATATCTGGCGATGTCGAAGCCGTGCAGAGAGCAATGGTTATTGCCAAAGAAGATCCGTTTAACAGCAAACTTGTAAAACAGCTTCCCGTCAGCGGAGCATTTCATTCCGAATTGATGCTTACATCTTCAGAAGAACTTCGTGTCACTATAGATAAAATGGATTTCAAAAATGCCGGCATTCCTGTATTCACAAATGTCGAGGCTGAACCTGTTGAAAATAAAGACATCATAAGAAACTCTTTATTCAGACAGCTTATGGCACCTGTAAAGTGGATGCAACTGATAACTAACATGGTCAATAATTTCAATACCGGTAAATTTTATGAGATCGGCTCAGGAAAAGTTCTGACAGGTCTGATTAAAAGAATTGCTCCCGAATGCGAACTGCATAACATCGGCTCTGCAGAAGATCTAATAAAATACAATATATAATGTCAGAAGAGACAAACGAAATAAATTACATTGAATACAAAGATCTGAAAATAGATCCGGTAATTTTCACCCAGGGATTTGTTGCCGGGTGTGATATGAATATCTGTTCGGGTCAATGCTGCAACTGGGGTGTATATCTCGACAAAGACTTTCAGCCTGAGATCATGAAATATGAAGACAAGATCAGGGACGTTATGGATGAATATCAGATTAAAGATACTTCACAGTGGTTTGAAACCGAGCCGGAAGAAGACACTGATTTTCCTTCAGGTTTTGCGATCGGAACGGAACTATATGAGAATTCTCAGGGTGTTACACAATGTGTATTCAAAGATAAGAGAGGTTACTGTTCACTTCAGGTAATGGCATTCGAAAATGATCTTCCAAAATGGACAGTGAAACCGAAATATTGCGTGATGTATCCTTTGACTATAATTGATAACGTACTCACTTATGACGATGACCATTCTCAAAGACTTGATTACTGCGGTCAGTGTCATGAAGAAAATTTTACCCAAACAGTTTTTGAAGCTATGACAGAAGAGATCAAATATATTATGGGGAATGACGGGTATGATTTTTTGAATGAACATTTTAAGAAAAATTATCAGAGAAAATACCGGATTAAGATCAGTTAGCAGCTATATAACACAGCTAACTTAGCCCATTTACATATTTAACCATTTAAAATAACATACAAATTTAACCAGCATGCACGATTTTAAAGATAAAATTGTACTGATCACAGGTGGTTCGCGGGGAATCGGCAAAGCAATTGCCGAGTCATTTGCCGAGTCCGGAGCGACAGTTATTGTCACATATAAAAATGCCATTGACGATGAATATTTTAAATCAATAAATATCAGGCATTATAAGTGTGATGTTGCTGACGGCAAATCAGTTCAGGAGATGGTTGATGCAATAATAAAAGAGCACACAAAGATAGACGTACTAGTCAATAATGCAGGCATAACAAAAGACGGACTGCTTATGAGAATGAGCGAGGAAGACTGGGAAGCAGTGATCGATACTAACCTTAAAGGTGTTTTTAATATGACAAAAGCCGTTACGCGGGGAATGATGAGCAAACGTTACGGTAAGGTTGTGAATATTACTTCGATATCGGGCGTAATGGGAAATCCCGGTCAGGCTAATTATTCAGCTTCAAAAGCAGGCGTGATAGGATTTACAAAAGCTGCAGCGAGGGAGCTTGCGGCAAGAAACATAAATATTAATGCGATTGCTCCCGGATTCATTGAAACTGAAATGACAGATAAACTTACCGATGAAGTAAAGCAGAATTATCTGAATTCTATCCCTATGAAAAGATTCGGAAGCGGGAGCGATATAGCTAATGTTGTAAAGTTTCTCTCTTCGGATTATGCAGGCTATATTACCGGGCAGACTATTATTGCCGATGGCGGGATAATAATGTCTTAAGAATTTTTTTCAACTTTTATCTTTTAATTTTCAACATAAAACTTTTAACATTTATAAATGAAAAAATTTAATCTGTTTATGTACATATCAGTAATAGCTTTTCTGATAATTACCGGTTGCGGAAAAGATCAAAATCCATTCGCCGGAAATGTATATTATCATGATGCGGATTCGCTTGCATTTATTACGGGCTTTGAAGTTGATACGCTATATTACATAGTTCGCGGACCAACATTCAATCAGTCACATAAATCAAAGTATACATCTGTGATGATCAACGATTCGACATACAGAATCGAACTCGAGAAGAAGCCGCAGTTCTGGGAAAAGAATACATGGGACATAGTCCTGCCGCAGGATAAGAATGACAAGGGATTTTATTCGGCTGAATCTCGGAATTATTATCAGATATCGGATAAAAGTATTTTAAGATAACTTTAATTTTGTATTATCAAACAGAGAAAAGAAACATTTAAGACTGATTCGGGAATTACCGTTCCTGAATATTTAACGGAAGGTTCCAAAAACTCAGATCCGGGAGAGTTTCCTTATGCAAGAGGAATTCATGAATCAATGTACAGAACAAGATTCTGGACAATGAGACAATACGCGGGATTTGGAACAGCAGAAGAGACTAATAAGAGATATAAATTTTTAATTGAGTCAGGTTCTACAGGACTTTCGGTTGCTTTTGATCTGCCGACACAGATCGGTTATGACAGCGATGATCCTATGAGTGAAGGTGAGGTTGGCAAAGCCGGCGTTGCCATTGATTCGCTTGAGGATATGGAAACTCTTTTTGACGGAATTAAGCTCAATGACATTACCACTTCGATGACTATCAATTCTACAGCTTCGCTTCTGCTTCTAATGTATGTGGCTGTTGCAAGAAAGCAGAATGCCGATCTTTCGAAACTCTCGGGTACGATCCAGAATGACATATTAAAGGAATATGTTGCACGAGGAACATACATATATCCTCCGAAAAATTCCATGAGACTTATTACAGACATATTTGAATGGTGCAGTAAAAATCTCCCTTCATGGAATACTATTTCGATCAGCGGTTATCATATTCGTGAAGCAGGTTCGAGCGCTGTGCAGGAAATTGCATTTACTCTTTCAGACGGGATCGAGTATGTAAAAGCTGCCGTCGAAAAAGGTCTTGATGTAGATGCATTTGCAAAACGTCTTTCATTCTTTTTCAATTCTCATAATAATTTTATTGAAGAGGTGGCAAAGTTCAGAGCAGCAAGAAGGATATGGGCAACCATCATGAGAGAAAGGTTCGGAGCAAAGGATCCAAACAGTCTTAAGCTAAGATTCCATGCTCAGACCGGAGGTTCGACATTATCAGACAAACAGATCGACAATAATATTGTAAGAGTTACCATACAGGCACTTGCGGCTGTGATTGGCGGTTGTCAGTCGCTTCATACAAACGGTAAAGATGAGGCATTGGCTCTCCCGACAGAAGAGTCCGTACAGACCGCACTCAGGACACAGCAGATAATTGCTTACGAAAGCGGAGTTGCTGACAGTGCGGATGTACTCGGCGGTTCTTATTTGATTGAATATTTTACTGATGAGATCGAAAAGAAAGCTATGGAATATATTGATAAGATAGATGAACTCGGCGGAGCATTGAAAGCTATTGAATTCGGATATCAGAAGAGTGAGATCGAAAAACAATCTTATGAATATCAGAAAGCACTTGAAGAAAAGAAGATAGTTTATGTCGGCGTGAATGAATTCACAAATGATAAAGATGAGCATTTTGCTTTATTCAAAGTTGATGAAACTGCCAGAAAAAGTCAGATCGAAAAGCTTAAAAAGTTAAAAGAAAAAAGAGATAACAAAAGAGTGGAAAAAGCGATTTCAGACATTAAAGAAAAAGCAATGACAGACGGGAATTTATTGCCGTTTATCTTAGAAGCGGTTGAAAGCTATGCAACTGTCGGAGAGATCTCGAATGCGCTGAGAGAAGTTTGGGGTGAATACTCTGCTGTTTAATTAAGAATTAAGAATTAAGAATTAAGAATTAAGAATTAAGAATTACAAATTACAATTGTTCCTGATTGAATAATTAAAAAATTAAAAAAGAATTAAAAATTTAGAGTTCCTAACATTACAACTTATACACAATACACAATACACAATACTTAATACTTAATACTTAATACTTAATACTT
>CALMST010000004.1 GCA_937872315.1 uncultured Ignavibacteria bacterium
GTATAATTTACGGACACCGGATTTTCCATAAGCTTCCTTTCCCATATACCGTTGCCGTAAGTTGCTATTCTCAGTTTTCTGTTCACTTTTACGACCGTAAGATCAAACACCAGCGCATAAGGCATACCTGCCCTGTATTCATGCCAGCTTGTTCCTCCGTTTGTAGTAACATAAACACCAAGATCATTACCCGCGTAAATATTCTGATTAAAATCAGGATCCATTACTACAGAATGGTGGGGGACATCCGGAAGATTTCCTGAAATATCCTGCCAGTCTGCGCCTGCATTAGTCGATCTGAAAACATGACCTGACCCGAATCCGCCGAATGTAGTTATAATGTCATTTGACCTTTTCGGATTAACTGTCATATCGGTTGCATATCTGACCGGTGTAACGGAATTATCCGTAATGCTGGTCCAGTTAATTCCCGCATTCACAGTTCTGAATAAGTTTCCGTTAACCGCACCGCAGTATACCGTATCGGCAGATGTATGTGATGAAGCAATTGATAAAATTTTTGTACCTCCAATAACAGTAGTACCATAAGGACCTGTCCATGAGTTTCCGTTGTTTGTGGATCTGTAAATTGATTTACCTCCTGTGAAAAGGATCTGCGGATTTGAAGAACAGCTTATGAACGGAGTTACAAAACAATAATTATTTTCGCTGCCCGCACCCGGCGGATTTATTCCTGACCAGTTCAATCCTCCGTCAGTGGACTTGTTGATAGCGCCGTAAGTATATTCCGTATAGCAGATAAGATCATTAAAAGAATTAATGGCGCAGCTCATTCCGTCCCCGTAAAATGTTTTGAACCAAGCATTTGAGCCCTGATAGATCGCAGACCTGTTATCCTGCAGTCCTCCCAGTGCAAAATTTGTATCAAGATCTGAATTTGCAAATGATGCATAAAACTGGGAAGTCACAAAACCGCCGTTACAGGAATAAAATGTTTCTCCGAAATCATTTGACCGGTAAAGTCCCCCGTCAGCAGCTATGTAAATTTTATTTGCATCCTTTGGATTATCAGTATAGAAATGCACATCGGCGTGAACGAAATCATCCGGACCTTCAGGATCACCCGGAGGAGTTGCTCCTTCGTTCCAAAGAAACCAGGAGGATTTATTTTCAAAGCTTGCGCCGCCGTTAATTGATTTTTCGACATCTATAGTTCCGACAAGTATTACATTCGGATCATTTGCTTTTACAAAGTGACCGTTATTATACCATCCTTGTGAACCGATCGGCACAGAAGTACTTCCCGCGATCCAGTTCAATCCTCCGTTTGTGCTTTTAAAATATCCCGCATAAGAAAAATCATTCGGGATGCTTGCATATATAAAATTTTGATTACCTTTATAGATCTCAATAGTGGCTTTGCCTGACCAACCGGCAGGTAAGCCTCCCGATAGTTTAGCCCAGTTATTTCCGCCGTTTGTTGTTTTAAAAATTCCTTTGTTCGTTAATGGAACATTATTAGTCAGATTCCCAATTGACGCATACAAAATACTGGTATCAATGCTGTTAATTTCCAGATCCATAACCATTTTATAATCAAGCTGCTGTGTCCAGTCACCACCTGCATTTACGGATTTAAAGATCCCTTCACTTGTACCGGCATAAATTACTGAAGAGTTCTTCGGATTGATCAAAACTTTCCAGACTCCCCTTTTATTATCATAAGACCAGTCAAGGGATTTACTCCATGTAATACCGCCGTCTGTAGTTTTTAATATACCGATCCCGTACATACCTCTTGTGACTCTGACATCAAGACCGTTTTCAGAAAATTCGTATCCGTAATTTTCACCCGTACCAATATACATTACATCTGGATTTACGGAATCAATGGCGATCGAACTAACGGCAGAGCTCGGAAACCCTGTGTTTATAAGTGTCCACGCCTCAGCACCCGTACCGCCCGAAGTGGATTTCCATAATCCTCCTGATGAAGATCCAATAAAGACAATGCCGGTATCCACAGGATGTACAGCCACACAAAGACTCCTGCCGCCAATATTGTTCGGTCCCAGTGATCTCCATTCATCAAGTCCGTCTTTAGTATTTATATCCTGTAAATTATTTTTTGAATATTCAAATGCTTTAAAAAATTTATCAGCCGGAATATCAGTTTCAGGATAAGCCCGAATCTGAGTTATCCATTGCATAGATTCCATCGCTCCGGAAGAAGTCTTTTCTTCTATGTTTAATCCATTAATTTCTGAAGTTTTTTTCTTTGTATTCTTATTCCTGATTTCCTTTTTTTCATTATTTTCAATGGGATCTTTAGGCGAAGTTTTTGTTTTTTCAATGACCATTGAAAGAAGCATGGTAAGTCCCGCAAAAACAAGTATTGCAAAAAGCAGTATGATCTTTGATTTCATTAAATTTATTTTTTTTAAAATAATTTATTTTAACATATAAAAAAATTTACAATTCAGTCCTGAAATTAAAAATTATCTTTTTAGTTGGGATGATTCTGAGTATTTTGTGTTTCGATAAATTTTGATCTGTTCAAATTTAAACCGCTATATTGTTATACTTTAAAAAACATTGAATAATTTTATTGATCAAAATACATTCTCTCTAGTTTTTTTAATATTGATTAGCATTAATTAACTAATTATGACACACTTAACTATCTTAAAAATTTATAAGTTATAGTGTTTTTAAAATAGTTATTAAATTTTTATCATTGTCTAAAAATATTAAAATGACATTTTATATTACGTATTATCAATAGTTTATTTTAGTACAGGAGAAATGTTAACAGTTTTTAAACATTTAATTAACAATTAATTTTCAAATTGTTTCTCAGGAAACAATTCGGCTTCACTTGTTTATTTTGATGTGAAGTTGATTTATAAATTTAATTTCATTTAAGATGAATTTGAAAAAATTTTTTCCTGTAAATTGTTTCTCAGGAAACAATTGAATTTCTTTTAATAATATTTATTAAAACTTTTGAAAAGATATTTTGACATAATAGTAATCGGAGCTGGTCATGCAGGAGTTGAAGCATCTTATGCCGCAGCAAGGATGGGATGCACTGTTGGATTAATAACTATGGATGTAAATGCTATTGGCAGAATGAGCTGTAATCCCGCAATAGGCGGAACCGCTAAAGGGCATCTAGTAAGAGAAATTGATGCTCTCGGTGGTGTAATGGGAATAATAGCTGATAGAACAGGAATACAATTCAAAATGCTGAATACCTCAAAAGGTCCGGCTGTCTGGTCTCCAAGATGTCAGTCTGATAAGGATCTTTATTCTCATGAAGCCGCGAGGATAATTAAAAAGCATGAAGGAATAAAAATTATACAGGGAACCGTAAAAGAATTAAAGGTTTCAGATTACAGTTTACAGAATAATACTGTTGATGATGATATTAATGTTTATAAGTATTTAATAAATGGAGTAATAACTGAAGAAGGTGAAGAAATTGATTGTAAATCGGTTATTATAACTTCCGGTACCTTTTTGAATGCTGTAATGCATACTGGAAAATCAAATGTAGCAGGTGGCAGAATTGATGAGAAAGCTGCAACAGGTTTATCTGAAAATATGAGGTTTTTAGGCTTTGAAACAGGCAGACTGAAGACGGGTACTCCGCCAAGATTGGAAAAGAGTACTATAGATTTCTCCGTTACTGAAATTCAATCCGGTGATACTATCCCCCGTCAATTTTCTCATAAAAAAATGGAAGGATTTCCGTTTCAGAAACAGGTAGATTGCTTCCTTACTCATACAAATTCTGAGACTCATGAGATCCTCAGATGCGGTTTTGAAGATTCACCAATGTTTACTGGCAGAATAAAAGGAATCGGTCCAAGATATTGTCCTTCTATCGAGGATAAGATATCAAGATTTTCTGATAAACCGAGACATCAGATCTTTCTTGAACCTGAAACACTGAATGGAAATACTATTTATATGAATGGCTTTTCGACAAGTCTGCCAATTGATATCCAGCAAAAAGCAGCAAGAACAATTCCCGGTCTTGAAAAGGTTAATATTGTAAAACAGGGATATGCCGTGGAATATGACTTTTTTCCAACACATCAGATTGATCTTACACTGGAAACAAAACTTGTATCAGGATTATATACAGCCGGACAGATCAATGGCACTTCCGGTTATGAAGAAGCTGCTGCTCAGGGATTAATGGCAGGTATAAATTCAGTTTTGAAACTAAATGGAAAAGAACCTTTTATTTTGAAAAGGAGCGAAGCTTACATTGGTGTTTTAATTGATGACCTGATAAATAAATGTCCGGATGAACCATACAGGATGTTTACTTCCTGCGCTGAATACAGACTTGTCCTTCGGCAGGATAATGCTGATCTAAGATTGATGAAGTATGGTTATGAATATGGATTAATTGATGAAAATATGATACTTAACCTGAAAGAAAAATCCGATCTGATTTGGGATGGAGTTGAATATCTGAATTCAAATACCATTAATCAGAAATATGTAAATGAATATCTTAGAAAAATTAACTCAAGTGAAATCTCCCAGGGAGAATTTCTGAAAAATCTGATCAGAAGAAGTGAAGTGAAATTGAAAGAACTCCTGGAATTGGATTGCTACAGGGAAAATGAACTGATTCAGAATATTTTAAAAAATGAGGAAGCCATGAATCAGATCGAAATTGAAATAAAATATAAAGGCTATATTGACAGACAGGATGAACAGATCAGCCACTTTGAGAAAAATGAGGAAATTAAAATTCCTGTTGATTTTAAGTATGATAAAATCAGATCTTTATCCACAGAAGCAAGAGAAAAGCTTATAAAGATCCGGCCTAATTCAATCGGACAGGCAATGAGGATCTCAGGTGTAAGACCTTCTGATATTTCTGCAGTAATGGTTTATATGCGGGGTTAAGAAATTAATTGTAAATGGTTAATAAATAAGTTTTAAATTTTTGTAATTTTAAATCAATTTATGAATAATTTTCAAAATGATTTTTCAGAAATATTTTCAAACATTTCCTCTGCCAATAAAAAATTAAAAGAGATCTATCCCGGAGATACAGGTGACCGTCAGCCGGTTCAGACTGTTTATGGCGGTGCGCAGCTTTTTAAAAGTACAACAATTAAAAAAATTGGTGAACTTGCATTGAGATCATTTTCAGAATATGCGCCTGACATAAGAGTATTTTCAAATGCATTTGAAATGGATGAAAATGATGAAATCACGTCAAAAGTATATCTAAAGGTCAGGGAAAAATTAAGAAATGAGCCTGTTGAAGATTTCAGAATTGATTTTGAGGACGGATTCGGAATTCGCCCGGATCAGGAAGAAGATGAATTTGCTGAAATTACGGCTGGAGAAGTTGCCAAAGGTATGTCAGAAAAATCACTTTCCCCTTTTATTGGCATAAGAATAAAGACTTTTTCTGAAGAACTGAAACACAGAGCAGTCCGGACTTTAGAAATTTTTATAAATACTCTTTTAAAAGAAACCGGCGGAAAACTTCCGGATAATTTTGTTGTGACATTACCAAAAGTAACTGTTCCTGAGCATGTTACAGCTCTTGCCGATGTTTTGAATAAACTGGAAAGTAATTCGAAACTAAAGCCGGGTTCGCTGAAAATGGAAATTATGATTGAAACCACCCAGTCAATTTTTGACATTGAAGGTAAATCGAACATTCTCCCGCTTGTAAACGCTTCACGCGGAAGATGTAAAGCAGCGCATTTCGGGGTTTATGATTATACCGCATCTAGTGATGTGACCGCTGCTCTGCAGTCAATGAGACATCCTGTGTGTGACTTTGCAAGAAATATGATGAAAGTGTCACTCGCGGGAACGGGTGTCTGGCTCTCTGACGGAGCTACGAATATTATGCCGGTCGCTCCAAATAAAGCCGGAAAAGACAGTACTTTATCTGATAAAGAGGTTTTAGAAAACTTTAAGACTGTTCATAATGCATGGAAAATAATGTACGACGATGTTATGCATTCCCTTAATAATGCATTTTATCAGGGCTGGGATCTGCATCCGGCACAGCTTCCGGTCAGATATACCGCTGTTTATAAGTTTTTTATGGACGGATTCGGACAGGCATCCGCGCGTCTTAAGAACTTCATAGAAAAAGCTGCTCAGGCTACTTTAGTCGGCGATGTCTTTGATGATGCAGCAACAGGTCAGGGTCTTCTGAATTATTTTTTAAGAGCACTTAATTGCGGAGCGGTCTCGGAAGAGGAAGTTTTGCAAACCGGACTGACGATAGAGGAAGTGAAAAGCAAATCTTTTTTGAAAATCGTGGAAAACCGCAAATCCTGATATGGAGTGTGTGGAGTGTATAGGCTGTTGCTGCTATACTTTTCTTTCTTAAAATTTCCTCAGAATGGCTGAATGATCTGCGTGATGGTAACGGAGATAAATAAATTTGAATACTGACAATACAGATCCGGGACAATCAGGGGAAGACCCTGAAGGTGACGCATTTCAAAACAGGATATTCAATGGTCTGTCTTCCGGTGCAGGAAACAGAGAGTCAAAATCGTTTTGGACAAAACACATTCTAATTTCTTGGAAATAAATTTCCAAAATAGTTATATTATCCAATTCATTAATCTAAAAATATAATTATTATGAGCGCTAATCTAGAACCTGTAGAAGGAATCACTCTCGAACAATGGGCGGATGTGAATGCAAAAGTTGCTTCCGGAGCCACAACTGAAGATGCAATAAAAGCCATCGGCGCTGATATGCCGAAGTGGGACAGAGTAAATAACGAATGGCTGTCAAGAATGAAGAATGATACTTCGTTCGTCATATCCACCAAATACGCAGCTGCTTTTAATACCACCGCAACGGGTAATCTCGGAAGCGGCGATGGTATTGATGCTTCTTCCATCCCTTTTGAAAAGTATGTCGAATCCATGGTTGCGCAGGATGTCCTCGGCAAACAGGGCCGCGACGCGCAGGACGTTCTGAAGGATTTTGGAATGACAGTCTCAGATTATTCCAATGTCGGCTCTTACTGGAGCGGTAAGATGATGTCGGATTTTTCTCTTGCTGCAAAAATGTCAACACTTATGGAAGAGTATAAAAA
>CALMST010000005.1 GCA_937872315.1 uncultured Ignavibacteria bacterium
TTTTTAAGAACGATTAACTTTTAATGCTCAGAACCATAATTTTCTCAGTTGTCTTTTTTGGCGCGGTTGGACTTTTTATTTATTCAATTAAGAATTTCCTTTCTTATCTAAAACTTGCCAAACCTGAAAACCGGTTAAATGATATTTCAAAAAGATTAAGCAATACTTTTCAGGTAGCTTTTCTGCAGACCAAACTCTTAAGAAGCAAATTAGCGGGAATTCTGCATTTATGTATATACTGGGGATTTGTCGTTCTTCTTTTTGTTGTGGTCGAATCCATCATAGAAGGATTCTTCCCGGATTTTACTTTTGCATTTCTGGGACCGTTCTATAATGTTTTAACATTTCTTCAGGATTTCTTCGGTGCGCTGGTACTTGTAACTGTTATCTTTTCATTGTTCAGAAGATATATCGGAACTCCCAAAAGACTAAAAGAAGCAGATGCTTCTTCCAAACTCGATGCAACATTTATATTAGTATTGATCGGTCTTGTAATGGTTACAATGCTGGGAATGAGCACAGAGAAAATTCTTCTCGGCACATCCGAAGGCTACAGACCGGTATCCCAGTTTCTTGCCGGATTCTTTAATTCAGGTTCTCATGTAATGTATGAAATATTCTGGTGGGCTCATATAATAGTAGTTCTGTTCTTTATGAATTATCTCCCGTATTCAAAGCATTTTCATGTCATGTCATCTGTTCCGAATACATTCCTTTCAAATTATGAAATTCCTTATAAAGGAATAATGCTTAAGCCAATAAATTTTGAAGATGAATCGATTGTGCAATACGGCGCAAAAGACATTGAAGATCTTACATGGAAAAATTTACTGGATGGTTATACATGTACTGAATGCGGAAGATGCACTTCTGTCTGTCCGGCAAATACAACCGGCAAACTCCTAAATCCCAAGCTGATAGTTACAAAGATCAGAAAGCGTACTATGGAAGCCGGTCCTCTGATGATCAAAGAAAACGCTGAAAAGAAAAACGGAGAATCAACAACTGAAATTGAGAAAGATCCTATATTAAATAAAAATTTAGTTCACGATTATATTACACCCGAAGAACTCTGGGCTTGCACGACCTGCATGGCTTGCGTTCAGGAATGCCCTGTTATGATAGATCATATCACGCCTATTGTTGACATGAGAAGAGATCTCGTAATGATGGAATCAGAATTTCCGCCTGAGCTTAATACGGTTTTCAGAAATCTTGAGAACAACGAATCTCCATGGGCTTTCGGCGCTGAACAAAGAAATGACTGGATAGATGAACTCAGCGACGAACTTTCAAAAGAAGGAAAAGATAACAACTTAAAAAAATTATCCAATGCAGGTTCAGCAGATGATCTTGATGTTGTATTCTGGTCAGGATGCGCGGGAGCTTTTGATAAGCGTTACAGAAATGTCACAAAGTCATTTGCGAGATTGCTCAATGAAGCAGGCGTAAAATACGGCGTGCTTGGCAGCGAAGAAAAGTGTACGGGTGATCCTGCAAGACGTCTGGGAAATGAATTCCTGGCTCAGAGTTTTATTCAGCAGAATGTAGAAACATTAAAAAAGTATAACGTTAAAAAAGTTGTGACAGCCTGTCCGCATTGTCTGAATACATTAAAAAATGAATACGGAAAATTCGGGGTGGATCTCGATGTCACACATCACTCTGAATATATTGACAAATTACTTCAGGAAAAAAAATTAACTCCCAAGAAAAAGATCGAAGAGAAAGTCACCTATCACGATTCATGCTATCTTGGAAGATATAATAATGTTTATACCTCACCGAGACTTTCTCTGGAAAGTACGGGCGTTGACTTAGTTGAAATGGCTCGGACAAAAGACAAAGGTTTCTGCTGCGGAGCCGGCGGTGGAAGAATGTTCCTTGAAGAAACCGAAGGCAAAAGAGTTAATATAGAAAGAACGGAAGAAGCTCTCGCAACCGGCGCAAAGACAGTTGCAAGCGCATGTCCGTTCTGCATGACAATGCTAACAGATGGCGTAAAGGAAAAAGAAAAGAGTGAGGAAGTACAGGTGAAGGATGTTGCTGAGATCGTGCTTGAGTGTTTGTAAAGTTTATAAAGCTATTTTTCACCGAAACGTAAAGACACAATTAACATAATTAACATAATTAACATAATTAACA
>CALMST010000006.1 GCA_937872315.1 uncultured Ignavibacteria bacterium
GTTACCATTGTCAACAAAGCAGGGATGCATACGAGACCTGCTTCCATGATCGTCCGGATCGCAGCTAAATACAAAGCCGATTTTTTTATTTCAAAAGACGGATTCGAAGTTAACGGGAAAAGCATTATCGGCGTAATGACACTTGCCGCAGAGGAAGGTTCAACTCTCGAACTCAGATTTGATGGCGAAGATGAAAAGGAACTTTCAGAGGAAATGATAAAATTTTTTAAAGACGGATTCGGAGAAATGTAATGACAGGAACACTTTTTCAGATCAAACCTAAGATAAACTCTTCAGAAAAATTCAAACAACTCAAAACCATTCTGAATGAAAGCAGTGATAACCTTTCGCTCAAAGGCGTAAATGGTTCACTGACTTCTTTTATTGTTGATCATATTTATAATTATTCAGGTAAAAAGATCTTCATCATTTCTCATGATATTGACAGAGTCGTGAAACTGAAAGATGATATTGACTTAATTGGTAATTCAATCGAGCCGGCTGTATATTCATCAAAGCTGTCTGATTCCGAATCAACTTCCGGAATACTTATTAACCTGGCTGAAGGAAATGATTTTGTCGTAATTTCAAATGCTACTGAGTTAGGGGAAAAAATTATTTCCCGGGATAAGTTCAAGGCGTCTTTGTTTGAGATCAAAAAAGAAGAAAATAAAAGTTTTGATGAACTCATCGAAACACTCGACAAGTATAATTTTAACCGCAAAGACTTTGTCGAAGAGCAGGGTGACTATTCCGTAAGAGGCGGTATCGTCGATCTGTTTTCAGAGAATATGGAAAGTCCCGTCAGGATTGAGTTCTTCGGTGATACAATAGAGTCTGTCCGTGAGTTTGATATAAATTCCCAGAGATCCGTCAGGGAAATTGTATCAGTGAAGATCGGAATAAATCTAAATGCCGATTCAGATGAAAGTGATGATGATGTTAAGCATTATGAACCGGACGAATTGATCACAGATTATTTGCCTGAAGATACGCTTGTTATTATTGACGAACCGGAGATCACGATTAATGAAATTAAAGACAAAGATCTTATAACAGCTCTGGAAAAATTCAGACACGTCTATATATCATCTTTTGCCAATACTATTTCAGAGCATATTCCTTCTGAAAATTCTTTTTCTGAAATAAGTTTTGAATCAAAGTCTCAGCCTGATTTTCATTCAAATCTCAGATCGCTATATAATAATCTTTGTGAAAATATAAGTAAAGGTTATGAAGCATATATACTTACTTCAGATGAACATCAGGCAAAACGTATAAGAGAATTACTGGAGGATCTCGAGGATGATGAAATTGCCGAACAGGACGACAGATTTCATCACGAAGATGAGAATGATGATATAGATACTGATAATACAAATGACTATTCAGGATTCAGCATTAAAAATAAATTTATCGTTATACCGGAATCTGTTCACAGCGGGTTTTTATTCAATGACTGCAAAATACTCCTTTATACGGAGCATCAGATCTTCGGCAGATATTTTAAACAGTTCAAGAAAAAGAAGCTGAAGTTCAAAGGGCTTAGCTTTTCAGAGCTTAAGGAACTTGAGTATGGTGACTTTGTCGTTCACAGGGATTTCGGAGTAGGTAAATATTCCGGATTAAAAAAGATCACGGTCGGCAACAGCCATCAGGAAGTTGTCGTGCTCTCATATCACGGAAGCGATACACTTTTTCTGAATATGAACAGTATTAATCTTATCAAAAAATATTCAGGAGCCGAAGGTCACACACCGGCTCTGACAAGACTCGGAGGCGGGGAGTGGGATAAGCTTAAAGCTAAGACGAAGAAACAGGTAAAAGATATTGCAAGAGATCTGATACTGCTTTATGCAAAACGTAAATCGGAAAAAGGATTCAGGTTCTCGGCTGATACTCACTGGCAGAAGGAGCTCGAAGCGAATTTTATGTATGAGGATACGCCTGACCAGTTCAGAGCAACCGAAGAGACAAAGGAAGACATGGAGACAGAAAACCCAATGGACAGACTTGTCTGCGGAGATGTGGGATTCGGTAAAACGGAAGTTGCAGTGAGAGCCGCGTTTAAAGCAGTGATGGACAACAAACAAGTAGCGGTGCTTGTGCCTACAACTATTCTTGCAGTGCAGCATTATAATACATTCAGAGACAGATTGTCGCCGTTTGCTGTGGAAGTTGATAACATCACAAGACTCAGAAACCGCAAGGAGCAGAAGAACACACTAGAAAGACTTAAGGAAGGAAAGCTGAATATCCTGATCGGCACACACAGAATTCTATCCAAGGACATAGACTTCAGGGATCTCGGACTGCTGATCATTGATGAAGAACAAAGATTCGGAGTAAAGGCAAAGGAAAAGCTCCGCAGCATAAAACCCAATGTTGATACTTTAACGCTGACAGCAACGCCGATCCCGAGGACTCTGAATTTTTCTTTGCTCGGTGCGAGGGATCTTTCCATCATCAACACGCCTCCCAAAAACAGGAAGCCCATTGCTACAGAGATCATAAAGCTTGACTGGGACAACATTGCAGGGATCATCAGACACGAGCTCAACCGCGGCGGACAGGTTTATTTTGTGAATGATAAAGTAAAGAATCTTTACAGGCTCGGAGACACGATAAAAAATTATGTTCCCGAAGCAAAAATAGGAATTGCGCATGGGCAGATGGACGGGAAAGAATTAGAAGATGTTGTGATAAATTTTATTGAAAAAAAATTGAATGTGCTTCTCTGCACAAAGATCATAGAATCCGGGCTTGACATACCGAATGTGAATACGATCATAATTAATAATGCGAACATGTACGGACTTGCCGAACTGTATCAGTTAAGGGGAAGAGTAGGACGAAGCGAAGTGCAGGCATTTGCATATCTTATATCGCCGCCGGATGCAAAGCTGACTAAGATAGCTGTGAAGAGACTTCAGGCAATAGAAGAGTTCACTGATCTCGGTTCCGGGTTTCTGCTTGCAATGCGCGACATGGAGATCCGCGGTGTAGGTAATCTTCTCGGCAAGCAGCAGAGCGGATTCATACAGGAGATCGGATTTGATCTGTTTATAAGCACCATCGAGGAAGCCGTGCTTGAGCTGAAGGAAAATGAATTCAAAGATCTTTTCAGGAATGAGACATCACTTCAGAAGATAAACGAAAGCATTAAAAAGAAAATTGAAGAGAGAAGCACCATCATAGAGAATGATCTCAATGCTCTGATCCCTAAAGATTATATTCATAATGATACAGAGCGGCTGAATATATACAGACGACTTTATGAACTCAAAACCGAAGAAGACCTAATCATTATGACCACTGAACTCAAAGACCGCTTCGGTGAATATCTTGATGACGTATCCAATCTGCTGAGAATGATCGGCATAAAATTAAACGCATCTAAACTAGGTTTCGAAAAACTCACCATCCGCAACAGATATCTGACACTATACTTCCCTGAAGACAAGGAGAACAAACTCTATCACGGGGAATTTTTTGACAACATAATTCAAAAGATCTCATACGACCGTTCCGGAAAATATGAACTGCTTCCGGAGAAGGACAGACTGGTAATAGAAATAGAACTCGCCGGTATTGAAGATGAAGAGAGGCTTTCCGAGACGGAGGAGCTGCTGAAAGGGCTGGTGGATTGAACAGATAAAAATGTAGCCGCAACCTTTATGGTTGCGGTTTTTATGGTTGCAGGCAATTTCAGGATATTCTACACTATTCCCATTCATCAAAATTGTAAACCGTTGAACCTTTATATTTATATTCCTTCCAATGTTCGCATATTCCTGCTCTTACAGGATTTTTTAATACGTAATAAATATGTTTTTTAAGATCTTCATCATTTCTTATAATGTGATCATGATAATCTTTCTGCCATTTTATATGGTTCATGTTTTTATAAAACCAAAATCCTGTTTTTTGCTTAAACATGTCTACTGAATTTATAACATCAGAAAATTCATTTTTACCTTTTAAGATTAAATGAGCATGATCAGGCATGAATAAATGTATAAGAGATTCACATTCAAAATTATATAATTCCACAAGTAAAATATTTTCAAACGTATCAAATAAATCTCTCCCGGTAAACACATGATCTTTGTTTTTGATGCAGCATGTAAAAGAAACTATCTTTTCACCTAAATAGAATTTACTGTCAAGTCTGTGTTTTTTTTCAATAATTTTATTCATTATTCTCCTTTCATTTATATGCCGCAATCATAAAGGTTGCGGCTACATTTCATCTTTTATGAGGCGACAAATGTCGTTATTT
>CALMST010000007.1 GCA_937872315.1 uncultured Ignavibacteria bacterium
AAATAGTTTGTAGTTAGTAGTTAATAGTTAGTAGTAGAAAACTATTTGACCTATGTAATTTGTAATTTAATATAAGCCGCTGGATTAATAGTCTTGCGGCTTTTTATACATAGTAGAGTGCGTATTAAATAATTAGAATTGTATTCCGCTGACGCGGAAAAAAAACAAAATCAAAGATCAAAAATCAAAAATTCACTACCGACAGCTCTTTATCAATAACATCCATTTTTACTAATTTTATTTTGTCTGAATTATTGTCAGCTGTCCATTCTTCTGTTAGAAGATGTTTGTTGTTAATATCAAAATACTCTGTCTTCAATTGAGCATCATTTATTTTCATTATCAAAAAACCGTTATATCCTATATCTACATTTTTTATCTCAATATTTTTTCGCTGATCATGCAGAATAAGATTACATTCTTTAGCTTTATCTTCCTTCAATTTATTTTTAAACTCTACAGGCATACCTCCGTTCCCGATGCATCTTCCGTAAGCAGTGATACCGTTTCCTCTCTGAAACTTTCCATATACAGCAAGCCGGTGCTCGTGTCCCCAGTACCACAAAACTTCCCTGTCACCGCCTATGATCTCTGCCAGCTGTTCGGCAGGTTTGTTGTACTCTTCCTCAAATGCAGAGCAATACTGGTGGTGAGTCAGAAACACCAGTCCCCTTTTATCATTTTTCAGATCCAGTGTATTTTTCAGCCAGTCGATTATGTCTTCATGAAATCCGCATTTTGGTTTAAAAATATATTCGATTATAGGAATTCCAACCGAATTGTATCCTGTATCAAGTGAGATTATCCTCCAGTGTTCATTTTCAAGACAAAAGTAACTTGCCTTCTGCCCGAGATATTTTTTCTCTTCTTTTGAATAAATTCCAAGAGTCGGAAGCAAATCCCTGAAATATGATATACCTCTTGAATACATTTCATGATTTCCCATTAATGAAAAACTGCCGGACTTACCGCGATACCATGATGAATTCTCATTTATATAATTTACTTTCATCTCTTCTTTCATCCCTACAAAATATGTATCACCAAGATGAATTGTATAATCAGGTTTTTTCTTTTCTATCAACAAACCAATTTTGTCAGATTCATTTGTATCTGTAGCCCAGTCACCTGCAAGTCCAATGCTGATCTCTTTTCCGTCACTAATTGAAGAGCTCATTAGCTTGTAAATACCATTATCATCTGAACCTTTATAATTCTGAAAATCATGTCTCGGACCAAACCGGCTTTTAAAATAATGAAAAAACCAGCTAAAGAATTTTGATTCGAAAAAATCTGATATCTTGTTTACAGCTGTCTGCTGCTTCTCCGGAACCTTTACCTCTTCCTTCGTAGCTTCCGTCCTGTAATGATTCTGCGCTTCGCTTCTTGTAAGATCTATGTAATCTTCTTTATCCCTCTTTACAACTTCCTTTTTATCATCCATGTATTATTATTTAAATCATTAATTATGTTTCTCTAGAATTTTCTTTGACGCCATCGAACTCATTGCCATTATAGTCCACTGAGGATTCAATCTCATACTTTCCGGAAATACAGACGCATCTGCCACATAAACATTATCAAATCCGTCAACGCAATATGAAGAATTAAGTACACGCTTGCCTTTATGTTTTGATTTATCACCGGTAATGATATTACCTCCCTGCGGATGTGCAGTGCCTATGAGAAGATCTTCCATTCTTAATGGATAATTCCTGAAACTGTTTTCAAACTTTTCTATCTCTCCCGGATTCAGATCAAGTTCTATACCGGGTTTCATAGGTAATATTCCTTTTTCAGCTCCGGCATGATATCCCAGTTTTAAAATAGTTGAAAAAGCATATCTGATATTTTCTCTGTCCACATCACCCAGCTCCCAGCTGAAAGCCTGTCCGTTTAAGATGTCCGCTTTGCTGTGAATAATACCGTTAGGCTCCGAACCGACAAGCGCTCCGAAATTTATCGACTTAGAATAGTTATTCATAATTTCTTCCCTTTTATTAAAATAAAACGGAACGGAAGCCATTGCAAATGCAGCAGGTGGATTGAAGTATGTTTCAAAAATTGCCCTGTCATTTTCATCCAATGCTCCGAGCGTGATCTGATTCCCGTCAAATGCATTTATCGTATCTCCAAATCTGAAGGTCACCGGAAATGCAAAATTACAACTCATGCTTTTTCCTATGTTTCCGGTGAGCCCGCTTCGCATGAGGAAATGACTGCTCGATATAACTCCTCCCGCAACTATGATAGCTTTCTTAACTTTCACTTTTCTTATTTCACCTGTATCTGATCTCAGCACAATCTGATTTGCCCTGCCATTTTCATAAAAGAACTTCATGCCGGTTGTATTGGAAATTACTTTCACTCCCCTTGCTTCACTCCATGGAAGATAAGTTTCAAGCATAGTGCGCTTGGTTAATCTTTTATTTCCGAGATTCCAGTTCTCATCCCCGATGATATTTCTGTGATTTGCCTTTAAAGGATAAATGGTGTTTAATTTTCCGCCAGCAGATGCCTGTTGATTAAATCCCTCAACACCTTTTTGAAACTTGTTCATAACATTTTTATTTATGCCGGTCATTCCGATCTCTTTGATCTCGATCTCTTCTGCAATTTTTTTATATTCATTTTCCAGACCCGAAAGATCTATGTCATATTCATCCTGCCATTTGTTTTTGGTCCGGTCTGTCATTTCAATACAGACGGCATTGTTTATAACAGTCGTACCTCCGACACATTCTCCCTGCAGAACTGACATCGTGAACTTCTTGGTCTGCTGCAGTCCGCCTTCTTTATAAAGCTTTCTCATCATATCCATTTCATGATCGTTGAAATCCTGCAAAGGTGAATATCTGTTGCCTCTCTCCACCACAAGTATCTTCGATGGATCATCAACTTCACATGCCAGCCTGTAACTCATAATTGCGCCTCCTGCACCGGAACCAAGCACAACATAATCCACTTCATCCGGTATATGATACTCTCTCAATGCAGCCGCAATTCGATTTGAAACAAATGGCTTATCAGGAGGCGATGATCCGGGTTTAAAATTTAATATATCTTTTTCATCTTTCGGAAGTCCGGTGATATTATTAAACGGCGCTTCAAACAAAGGTGTATCTCCCTGAAGTCTGTCTCTTGAATAGAATGGCACATAGCCGATGTCATTTCTTGTATTGAGATCAGAATAATTCGCAAACATTATCATTGCGTTGACCGCTATCCCGATCTGAAAACCAAAATCAGCAAGCAAAGGCACAAAGGATCTGCGGCATTCCGCTGGCGGGCGGAGCAGATATTTTTTCAGAAACCATCTTTGCTCTTCACGGCTCATTGACGAAAATGACGGATGAAATCCAAATTTGAAAGTGAGAATATTTTCAACCAGCCAGAAAGGAAAATTCAAAAGTCCTCTCTTACGTCCTCTGATACCGCCGACATACTGATCAATTGATATTAATATACCGGAATGCTTTTTTGAATCTCCTCCGTAAAACGCATCAGCCAGAGCAATTACATTCTTCGCTCCTGACGGACTGATTGAAGTAACAGTATAATCTATGTTGTAATACATTTTTCGAAGAGCCGTGAGAATTGTGAAAACAAGTATGTTAAAAACTATAAAGAAAATAAAATACCAGTCTGCTAAATACTCTCCGCCTGCTCTTGTCTGAATCGACAGATCAGAATTAAAATCCGTAATGATAAAAATTGGAATGGTAACAATTGCTCCGATCGCAAAAGGAAGAATCAGAACACTGAAAAAATACTGACGCAGCTTCTCGCTTATTGCCAGCAATATTGATACAAAAGCAATTGTAGAATATAATGTAAGCGTATTTCCCAGGGTAGGATCGGGATAACCGAACACAGCTCCCAAACCTGTATTGCCATCCGTAAAGAGCCTGAAATACAAAGCAGCAACAACAAGTAAAAATGATATAACTCCGATGACAGCATATGTGATCACTGCCAGCCTGGCAGGTACCGAGAAAAACTTTGTCAATCCTTTTTCGGGATTTAACTGAAAAGTATTTTTTACAGATCTTACAAGTATAATTATAAACAGAACTATCATCACGCCGTCAACTATCGCAGAGGTCAGTAGAAATTCCCTGTAATCCGTTCCCGGGGGATCGAAGAAATAAAATCCCAGTGAACTGATTGTCGATACAGCATGCCCTGCTATCAAACCCCAGCAGCAGTAATATCTTACACGAACATTATATGCGCCTATGAAAGTAAACAGGATCATCATACCGATCTTACTGTAAGTGTTGATCGCAAGAGCAGGATTCTTATATGTCATTGTAATAAGATCACCGATCTGAGGCGGCCAGGGTGATGCTCCGAGAATTCCTATTATCAATATTCCAAGATAAGCTACATAAGAAAATCCAAGAATTCTTAAAACCCAGTATCCGAAATCACGCTCAGGCTTTACTACGTTTTCCGAACTCCATTCTTCCCTGAATAAATCTTTTTGCTGCTCAATGGCGGGAGATTCCTGTACAGTCCGGTTTTTATAAATGAGCAAAGCAAGTATTCTTGTGATCCAGAGACATAACGGACCGAATATCAGAGCATCAAAAGAAAGCGTCATCAGAAATCTTAACGGGAGAATTTTTACATCATCTATAAAAGTGTCCGGAAGATATATCCATAAAGCCTCAATCCCTTTATCACGGAAATTTGCCTGAAGATAAATATCAAAAATAAAAAGCGGCAGAAAAATAACAAGCATCAGCACTAGAGAACTCGATTTTCGAAGCATCACTGTCAACGGAGCAAACACCAAAGTAAACAGCACAACCTCCGTTACTTTTACTCCGAAAGAACTGAACTCAATAAGCTGGAAATAATCAGTTATAGCATAGACAAGTATCACAGATGCGATCATTGAAACTATCATCATCAGTATATACTGCATTGCCGCTGGCGCTTTATCGAGCGGATCCTTTGCGGTGTATCCTCTGAAGTTAAATATTGGAGGCATAAGACATTTATTTAAAATTGTTTAACAGCTCAGTATATTTTTTTTTAACATCTTCGCTAAGTCCGGATCTTTTCAATATTTTTATTGCAGACTCAACATTCAATTTTATATTTTCGGCATCTTTATTATGAATACAGTAATTGATCAATGATAATAAATTATTATTAGCCAAATCGTATTCCGGTGAAATATTAACCGCTGTTATGTAATCTGTCAAAGCATCCTGATAATTTTTTTTATTATTATGAGATAACCCTCTGTTAATGTATGCATCCGTATAATCAGGTTTTAATTCAATAGCTTTAGTATTATCGGCAATAGCCTGATCATAATCTTTCAGATCAAGATAATTAATTGCTCTGCTGTAATAAGCAAGAAAATATCCCGGATCAAGCTCTATGATCTTTGAATTATCCTTAATCGCATTCTCAAAATTCTTCAGATCAAAATGAGCGAGTGCTCTCTGATAGTAAGCATCTATATATTCAGGGTCAACCTCAAGAGCTTTCGTATAATACTTAACTGCATTTTCAAATTCATTTATATTGGTGTAACAGTTACCGAGATTATAATATGCATAAGTATATTCTTTGTCTATCTCTATTGCTTTTATGAAATCATTAATTGCTCTTTTATACTGCTTCAGGGCATTGCAAGCCAGACCTCTGTTGAAATAAGCCTGTTTGTAATTCGGATTAAGCGTTATGCAGCGAGTGTAATAATCAATAGCTTTTATAAAATCCTTATTTTCATAATTTGTAAAACCAAGCTGGAAATATTTATCAACATCACCGCCGAATTCATCTGCAGAAACTGAGCCTGCCGTGGTAGTTTTCTGTAAATGTATATAAGGAGCAATTTCAATATTATCCAGAGACGGTTCTTTGTTCAGAAAGTCTGTCAATTCATAATCCTGTATATGTTTTTTAAGAACCGGGTGGTTACTTAAGATCTCTGCCTGTTTTGCTTCATCAGCATGTTCATACTCATCCATAATTTTGAGCAAATTATCATTTTTCCCTGAATAGATCTCCATCATATCCGAATGAAACTCCTTCCATCGGAATTCAAGCACGTTAAGCTTGACAAGAATTATATCTTCTATAACAATATCCCTTGTCTTACTCAGGATCTTCTGCAGTTCGATATTATTCAGCAGACGTTTGACCGTGCGGGGATTATTTCCGGCATCGGCTATAATGAAAGCATACTCCTTGATCTCTTCCGCGATCTGAAGACTCGGAATAAAATGATCAATGATATCTTTTTTACTAAGAGGCGGGATCCTGAAAGGAACCTGTATTATCTTATCGAGATAGTTTTTAGCAAGTTCATCGGACTTTTCATCATACTTTTGTTTAAGACCGTTCTCAATTACTTTTACATCTGTGCCGATCACGAAAACTGTCTGAGGCACATTCAGAAATAACTTGATCGACTCAAGAATATCCAGAGCTTTTTCCGGAAGACATCTGTCAAGATCATCAATGAATACAACCAGCCGGCTGTCATTTCCGGTATATTCCAATGTAAGTTTCTTAAACTCATCTTCGAATTCACCAATGAGTTCAAGAGTTTTTCCTTCGGTCTGTTCTTTTAGCAATTCTTCCGGCAGTATTTTAGCAAGATTCTCACTACCTTTTTTGGAATCTGAAAATACCTGTGACAACAAAGGAAGAATGGCAAGATAAGGTGTGGCAAGAGAAGCGCCGACTGTTACAGCAGTTCTTCCAAGCCCAAGCCAGTTTACTCTTTTCAAAAGACCGACTGCTTTATCTTTAAGTTTTTTAGTTGCAGTTTTATCATTTTCAATTTCTTTCAAAATTGAATGTATCAGAGCAACCCTCAGATCCTGAGCTTTATCAAATTTCCATGCATTGAACCAGACGGTCTTAATATTTTTAAGCTTCAGATCATTTTCCGTCAGACGCATGAGACTGGTTTTTCCCGATCCCCATTCACCAAAAACCCCGATAGTGATCGGCGTCTGTGAATTCAGTACGATCCCTGATAAAGTATCACAGAGAGTTTTGTATCGGAGCGAATCCTCACTTTGCAGTTTGACTTCATTATCAGTAAGCATAGGAATTTAACTTTTATTTTCTGATAGGAGCTTTATTAATTCATTAAAACGGTCTTCATTTTGTTTTACCATTTCGCTTCCTTTACGCTTAAGAGCGCGAATGTTTGTTTTGGTCACATCATCCATATCATCATTACCGCTTTCGAGCATTGTCTGAAATCTGAAATAATTTTTTAGATTGCTGTCTGTAAGAAGCTGGTTAAGCTGATAATCTACTGTAGCGCTCACACCGTCAAATACTACGCTCAGCATCGGTCTTGCCCATTCAAGCAATCCCCAGTCCCTTGATTCATCATACGGAATGCTTCTTGTATGCTGTCCTGTGCCGACTGAAACGAGAATTATGTCTTCTTCATTTCCGAAAACTTTCTTAGCTTCAGCATAAGCGCACATTGCAGGATTGTTGGCAAAGACACCGCCGTCTATGAGGGCAAAATAATCTGCAGGCGGATTTGCAGACAATTTCAAAGATTCAAAGTATGTAGGCGCAGCGCTTGTTGCTCTTGCTACATCTCTCATCTTAAAATCATAATCAGGATTATTTTTGGCGTGACGGGATTTAAAAAAGAACGGTATTCTTCTTTCTATTTCATAACTTGGAATAATTAGACTTGTTAATGATTCTGATAATCTTGTCTGACCAAGATATGTGTCAAGCACTTCCTCAATACCCTCGATCGGAAATTTTGAATTTGTAAGATTTCCCACTGAAGTCGTTGACCTCCATAAGGATTTTTTGAATATTCTTTTTCCCTCTTCTTCATATAGATTTAGAATATCCAGCGCAGAGAATTTAGGTTTACCGTCTTTATCCGGAGCTGAAAGGCATAATGCCAGAATCCCTCCCGTTGAAGTTCCCGTAATAAGATCAAAAATCTGCGACACTGGTTTATCTAGGGTTTTTTCCATTTCGTGTAAAAAAAGAGCGGGAAGGATTCCCCTGATTCCTCCGCCGTCAATAGATAATACTTTTTTCATAATTTAAATTTAAATAAAGATTAAAATAAGCAGACAGATGTTATGTTTTCGTACGTTAGATATGTACATCTAATATATGAATCTAAATATTTAAAATCCAAATATTTTTTTAAACGCAGGGGCGGAATGT
>CALMST010000008.1 GCA_937872315.1 uncultured Ignavibacteria bacterium
GAAAAGCACAGCGATTACAGAAGACAGTTACCCGGCAATTTTATAATGATGACGGGACAAGCTGCACGGGGAGAAAATACAGGCTTTATGCGATCTATCCAGAATATCAGTAGTGTTCTTTCGAAATTAAAAAAGTTATAAAGAATATTATTGTAAATCCAAAATCAACATTCTTAAATGGATCTCCTGCAATTTATCTTTATAACAAGCTGGCGGTTTTTCTTTACTTTTTTCTTTTTTCTTTTGATTGTCCAATAGTAAAGAGGGGAAGAAAGTGACAGATGAATCTGTTCTGTATCTAATAAAAACGGTTTGGGCAAATTTGCTTAGATATAAAAAGTAAATTAATATTTGGACTTATATATAAATTTTTCAATAACTATATTTACAGATATTATTTAAACAACGGTCTGTCCAACAGAAAATTATATAACTATCATATAAATTGAATAACATTTTATCTCTTCTGATATTTGTACCACTAATACTTTCCGTTCCAATTATTTTCTTCAAAAAAGAATCATTAATAAAAGTATATGCTTTAATAGTCTCACTAATTCCGCTGAGTATTGCAGTTTACCTTTTTTTTGCATTCGATCCATCGAATCCGGGATATCAGTTTGTAGAAAAAATCAAGTGGGTGGAAATTACAAACACATTTTATTTTCTGGGTATAGACGGAATTTCCATGCTTCTGATACTGATGTCAACTTTCATATTTCCGCTTGCCATATTAGCATCATGGAACGGGATCAAAAAAAATCTTAACGGATTTTACTTTTTACTTATCCTGCTCGATGCCTGTCTGATCGGAGTATTTGCATCATTGGATCTTATACTGTTTTATGTCTTCTGGGAGTTCATACTTATACCAATGTATTTCATAATAGGCATTTGGGGTTCGGAAGACAGAATTTATGCTACCGTTAAGTTTTTTCTTTATACAATGTTTGGAAGTCTGCTGATGCTGATCGGCATTATATGGCTTAGCTTTTTATGTCTTCCATATACGGGAACATTTTCGACTGACCTTACCAGTCTTACACAGTTTGCATATCAGTTACCTCTTAACAAGCAGATATATCTTTTCATATTATTTACATTGAGTTTTTTAATAAAAGTACCTTTGTTTCCTTTTCATACATGGCTTCCGGATGCGCACGTTCAGGCTCCGACTGCGGGAAGTGTTATACTTGCAGCTGTATTGCTGAAAATGGGAACATACGGACTTATCAGGTTTTCACTTCCGTTATTTCCGGCTGCATTCATTGAGCTTACGCCTTATATAGCTACACTTGCAGTTATAGGAATAGTATATGGGGCATTGCTTTCAATTGTTCAGAAAGATATTAAAAAACTTGTCGCATATTCCTCTGTCAGCCATCTTGGATTCATTGTACTTGGTACATTTGCAATCACGGATATTTCATTGCAGGGAAGCATTATTCAGATGATCAATCACGGACTATCGACAGGCGCTCTGTTTATGCTGGTAGGAGTGTTGTATGAAAGAAGACATACTAAAAAGATCGCGGATTTTGGCGGAATAATGAAGGTCATGCCGGTATTTTCAGTTGTCTTTATGATAATAGTATTTTCTTCTATAGGACTGCCGGGACTAAATGGTTTTGTCGGAGAATTCCTTATTTTACTCGGATCATTTTATTCCTCAAACTTGGGCAGTCATGTTTATGTAATTGTTTCAACTACTGCAGTTATACTTGCAGCGGTTTATTTATTATGGATGTTTCAGAGGGTAATGCTTGGACCGATCGAAAAAGAAGAAAATAAAAACCTTAAGGATCTTTCAAAGATCGAACTGGTTTCTTTTTTACCGATCATATTTTTCATAGTCTGGATCGGAGTTTATCCGAATACATTCCTTTCAAAAACTGAAACAAGCGTAAAAAAGATCGTTGAAAATTTTCAGGAGGTAAAAACTAAACTGACTTTGAACGGAACAATAAAGAGCAATATTACAGAAAAAAAATAATTTATTAAGGACTTTAACAGTTTATTCACTTCTTTTATCTCCCGATAATTGTAAATCCTGTCTTGTATTTCAAATAGAAATATTTTTTAAGTCAAGAAATTTCATTCGTGATCCGGTATGGAAGATATCATAGTAACAGGAGCAACAGGCTTTATAGGAAGAAGACTTATCAAAGACCTGCTGAAAGTTTATGAAAAGGACAGGATCTTATGCCTTATAAGAGATAAAACGGATGAACTCGAAATATCCGGCAGAAAAATCCTGGAGGATTTAAATGTCAGGACTAAAATTATAGATCTTGTCAGCGGAAAAGGTATGGAAGATCTTCCGGAAAAACCGAAAATTATTTTTCATCTTGCAGCAAGTACGGAATCAGGTGATAAGGATCACAGATGTAATGATAAGGGAACGCAGAATTTATTGAATGCTTTTTCCGGGCTGAATAAAAACACCAGATTTATTTTCACTTCCACGACGGCAATTTTTTCCGGAAGAAAAGATCTTGAAAAGCCACTTACAAGATACTCTTCTCCTTATCCTTCCAATGAATACGGCAGAACAAAGCTTGCCGCTGAAAATATACTTTATGAGTATTCGGAAAGAACAGGTATGGAGTGTATTGTTTTCAGATTATCAACAGTGTGGGGTGAAGGTACAAGGAAAGACGGATTATTTGATAAGATTAACAAGCTTGTGAAAAACGGTTCTTTAATTCCGGGATTAGACTGGAAAGGAAGGACAGGTTTAATAAACGTAAACAATGTGTCAGCCATTCTTGTGTCAGGACCGGATCACAGACCTGAAAAAAACTTTTCTCAATATATCCTTTCACACGAAAGTTTAACTCTGGCAGAAATTTCTGAAGTAATTTGCAGAAAGAATAATGTAGAATACAGAAAAATAAAATTGCCCGGAATGATATGGAAAGCAGCGGAGATTACGGCAAAAAGGTCAGCAGACTTTGAAAGGATAATTCCCGGAGGATTATATAATCTGTTCTGGAGATTGAATTTAATCGTAAATGACAGTCTGCATTGCAAACCCGATGAATTTTTAGAGAACTTACGGGATCTTAAAATTGAACTCAATAATTTTTGTGATGACTATTAGAATCTGAATTTTGTTATTTAGTAGTAATTATTTATGCATGAAACTTTTCAGTGCCCCGGAAAAAAATTAATAAAAAAATACATAGATACAAACAGAATATTAATTTATTTTATTAACTAAATGAATTCACCAGAGGCTGATAAAAAGGAAACGGTATTAAGACTGAATGACATACAAAAATCTTTCGGAAGTGTGACAATTCTCAGTGATGTAAATCTGAGCATAGCAAAAGGAGAGACAGTTGTAATTTTAGGTCGTTCGGGTACGGGAAAGTCTGTGATTTTAAAATGTATTATAGGATTATTGAAGCCTGATTCGGGAAGTGTGGAAGTATTCGGTCAGGAATTTTTGAATCTTTCGGAAAAGGAAGAAAACAGAATAAGAATAAAGATAGGATTTCTTTTTCAAAGCGGTGCTTTATATGATTCTATGACAGTAAGACAGAATCTGGAATTTCCGGTAATAAGACAGCCTGATTATAAAAAGAGTGACCTGAGTTCAAAAGTCATAGAGCAGTTAAAAAATGTAGGGCTGGAAGAATCAATAGACAAAGTGCCATCAGAACTATCCGGCGGAATGCAGAAGAGGATAGGGCTTGCCCGGACTTTGATGCTGGATCCGCAGATAATATTATACGATGAGCCAACTACAGGACTTGATCCATTCACATCAAATGAAATAAGTCATCTTATACTTAGTATGCAGAAAAAGTATAATGTAAGTTCACTGATAGTGACACACGATATGGCATGTGCAAAACTGGTTGCCGATAGGATAGTTGTTCTTAAGGATGGAAAATTTGCAGCAGAGGGAACTTACGAGGAGCTTGAAAAATCTGATGATGAATTTGTCAAAGGTTTTTTTGAATTCAGTTAATAAAAAAAATACAAATAAAGATTTTGTTATCCTGATAAATTTTAAATAGTTATTAAATGGGTCAAAATAAATCAAGAATTATTAAACTGGGAATATTTATAGCGACAGGGATCGCGTTATTTATTGCAGCAATATTCTATATAGGAAGTCAGGCTAATCTGTTTACCAAGACATTTGACGTATATACAATGTTTAAAAACGTAAGCGGGTTATCTCAGGGCAGTTCGGTTCAGTTTGCCGGAATTAATGTCGGGACTATCAAATCAATAGAGATAATTGAATCTGATAAAGTAAAAGTTAACATCAGCATAATTGAGGATGTTCAGAAATTCATAAAGAAAGATTCAGAAACAACAATAAATTCTGACGGACTTGTAGGTAATAAAGTGCTTTTAATTACTTCCGGAGGTTTAAATTCACCAAGTATAGAAGCAGGAGATTCGCTCCATTCTATTCAGCCTATAAGTTTTGGGGATATTTTAAATAATCTTAATGAAACAACGAAAGAAGCTGAAGGCATTACCAAGAGTCTCGGTTCTATAATGAAAAAAGTGGATGATGGAGAAGGCACTCTAGGAAAACTCGTTAATGAAAGCAGTATCTATGACAATCTTGATTCACTTATGGGAAGTTTTGCAAACTCGACCTCAAATATAAACCGTATTCTTTCAACAACTTCCGATGCGGTGAATATGGTAACAAATGATATCAGAAGAATGCAGGGAAGTATAGATACGATAGTTAATAACATTTCAGACATTACAGGAAAAATAAATTCAAGCCAGAGTCTTGTTGGTACATTGCTTACGGATACTGTCTTTGCAAATAATATAAAGGCTATGATAAGAAATGCTGACCAGACAACAGCTAATCTGGAAATGGGTTCATTCAGTTTTTATCAGAATATGGAAGCATTAAAACATAATTTCTTGTTTAAGGGATATTTTGAGGATCTGGGATACTGGAATAAATCAGAATTTGACCTTACTCTAGAATCAAGAGAAGAAAGGATCCTTAATAAAGAGAATGATCTTAATACTCAGGAGGTTAAACTAAGGGAATACCAGGTTAAACTTGACAGCATCAGAAATGCATTAAATCAAAAACTTGACAGTCTTCATATCAAAGAAGAAGAGAATGGTATTGTCAAATAAACCATAAAATAAAAATCATATTATTAAATTTTATATCTTTAATAACTTTCAAATAATAGTTATATTGCAAATTAATTTTTATAAACCAAAAATTTCACTAAATGACAAACGCAGAAATAGAAACAAAAGTAAAACAGGCAGTAGTTGATAAACTAGGTGTGGAAGAATCAAAAGTAACAACTGATGCTTCATTTATCAATGACCTGGGAGCAGATTCTCTGGATACAGTAGAGTTGGTTATGAAATTCGAAGAAGAATTTGACATAAAGATACCGGATGAAGATGCTGAAAAGATACAGAAAGTCGGAGATGCAGTAACTTACATAGCGGCAAAAATTGAATCAAAATAAAACAGATAACATTCTCCTTAAATTAATCAGATGAAGCGAAGAGTTGTAGTAACCGGTATTGGTGTTGTAAGTCCCGTTGGATTAAATGTCCCGGATTTCTGGGCAAATTTGATCGCGGGAAAAAGCGGTGTTGATAATATTAAATATTTTGATACATCAAATTTTGATACAAAATTTGCAGCAGAGCTAAAAGGCTTTGACCCGCTAAATTTTATGGACAGAAAACTGTCTCAGAGGGTTGATCCTTTTACTCAGTATGCACTTGCATCATCTCAGGAAGCAATGAAAGACTCAGGACTGGATCTTGAAAAAATAGATCATGAGAGAGCAGGTGTTGTATTCGGTTCGGGAATAGGCGGAATGTGGACCTACCATAATCAGCAAAACAATCTATATAAAAGAGACGGAAATCCTGACAGGGTCAGTCCTTTTTTCATTCCAATGCTGATTGCTGATATAGCAGCAGGCAGGATCTCCATGGCTTATGGCCTGAAAGGACCTAATTATGCAACAATATCGGCATGCACCACCTCCGCGCATTCAATCGCTGATTCTGTCATGTTAATAGAAAGAGGGGATGCGGATATAATGGTTACAGGTGGATCTGAAGCAGTTATTTGTCCTATGGGAGTCGCAGGTTTCAATGCTATGAAGGCATTATCAACAAGAAATGACGATCCGCAGAAAGCTTCAAGACCATTTGAAAAGAACAGGGACGGATTCGTGATGGGAGAAGGCGGAGCGACCTTAATTCTTGAGGATCTTGAACATGCAAAAGCAAGGGGTGCAAATATTTATGCAGAGATAACCGGATTCGGGCTTACCGCAGACGCTTTCCATATAACCGAACCGGCTCCGGAAGGTGAAGGAATTGGCAGAGCAATAAGACTGGCTATTGAAAATTCCGGTATGACATTAAATGACATAGACGTGATCAATGCTCACGGTACTTCTACTTACTACAATGATAAGAACGAATCTCTTGCAATTAAGAATATTTTCGGAGAAAAAGCATATGATGTCCCTGTTCATTCCATAAAATCCATGATAGGACATTTGCTCGGAGCTGCCGGAGCTATAGAAGCAATTGCTGCTATATTAACGATTCGTGACGGAATTATTCCCCCAACAATTAACTACGAAGAAAAAGATCCAGAATGTGATCTGAATTATGTTGTCAATACCGCTTTGAAAAAAGATGTAAAGACAGTATTATCTGAAAACTCCGGATTCGGCGGACATAACACCGCCATTGTCTTTAAAAAATACGAAGATTAAAGCAATTCTTATCAGATCTTAATATAAATAATGCTTGAAATACTAAAAAAGAATCTCAGGAAATTCTTTCCTTTTACTAAAGAAAGTTTTACAGGAATTGATTCTAAATATAATTCTATTTTTCAGATTGATTTTGAAAATCTTCAGAAAGCAATTCATTATAAAATAATTGATAAAAGATATTTTATTACTGCACTGACTCACCGGTCATTTCTGAAAATCAAAAGTAATCCGATGAAGATAGGGATAATTTCCAATGAAAGACTGGAATTCCTTGGTGATGCAGTACTTGATCTCATCGTTGCAGAATATTTGTATAAGAATTTTCCGCTTAACGAAGAAGGGGATCTTACAAAGTTCAGATCCATACTGGTTAATAAAAGATTTCTTGCCGAAAGAGCTAAGAATATCAATCTCGGCGATTTCATTCTGGCGTCATTCACTGCTAAAAAATCTATAGAGGAAGGATATGATACAATTCTGTCTGATGCATATGAATCACTTATAGGAGCAATTTTCATGGATTCGGGATATGACTCTGCAAAGGAATTTTTAAATGAAGAGATCTTTAAAAAGCTTGATGTAAAATGGCTGAATCAATTTGATGAGAATCATAAAAGTAAATTTCTGGAATACGTCCAGGCGCATACTGATTTTATTCCTGAATATTCTATAATAAAAGAAGAAGGACCCGAACATAATAAATTATTTACTGTGGAGGTATTTGTAAATAAAAGAAGTCTGGGGATCGGTAAGGGTAAATCTAAAAAACAAGCCGAGCAGGAGGCAGCAAAAAATGCTCTTAAACATCTGGACGTACTGGAGAAAATGGGTCTAACCAAAAATAAACCGGTCAGTTAAATTAGCCGGTGAGTATTGACATTAGAAATTACTAACATTATATTTGTAAGTAAAATTTTTCATTAAAACTAAAAAATACATATAGAGAATTTATATTAATTTTGTAACCAATTTAAAAACTCTATTTATGTATTTAATGAAACCATTTTTTAAAGATACCTTTACATTTATCTTTGAGAATTGGTTTTTTTATTTTTAAAAAATTTAGTTAAAAATATGTAATTTTATTGACTTATTATTGTTAATCAATGTACAATTTACCAGTTTAACTAAATCCATAAAACATTCATGAATATTAACACTATAAATAAGCAAAAAAATATACGGGTAACACTGTTAAATCTGTCACTACTTTTTTTGTTTATATCTTCCGGATTTGCTCAAAGAGTTGATAAAACGGAATCCAAAGTGATTTCGGATTACAGGATCCTCACTTCTAACGAATCATATATTGAAATTGAATTTACCCCGGACTATAAAGGTGATCTTGATTTTAATAATTCTGTTTCGAATGTTAGTAATTACGGAGATCCTGATATTCTTTTCAGAACTTTTCCGGTTTTCTTTCCCGGAACTACCGGAAATACCGCTGAAGTTACTGATTCAAGATATGTTGAAATTCAGAATGTGGAAGTCCTGCCGGTACCTACAATTAAAAATTCAAAAGATAAAGAAGGATATATCCCTGTATTTACTGAAAACCAGAAGGTATACAGCATAAATAAGAATTTTCCCGGCGATCTTGCCGGTATAAATACAATCGGAGCTTTAAGAAACAGGTATATCGGTAATCTCAATATTTATCCCTTACAATACAATCCTGTTACAAAGACTTTAAAAAAGTATTCATATTTAAAAGTACGGGTTAAATTCGGCACCAATCCGCTTTACCTTAAAAAGTCACTCAGCGGTGAAGAGAGATCCTATTTTAATAACATTGCCATTAATTCTCCGCAGGCGGAAAACTGGTCAACAATTGAATTCAATTCCGTAAAGGATAATGGTGTAATAAACAGTGTACTTCAAAACGGTGATTTTTATAAGATAGAAGTCAAAGAAACCGGTATATATAAACTTGATAAAAATTTACTTCAGAATGCCGGCATAAACACTGCCGGAATAAATCCCAAAACAATCAAAATTTACGGTAACGGGGGAGCAGAACTTCCCTATGATAACATGAAATTTGCACCGGACGATCTTCTTGAAAACAGGATCTATGTAGAGGGTGAGAATGATGGTCAGTTCAATGATAACGATTTTATACTTTTCTACGGAAGGAGTCCGAATGACTGGGAATATGATTCAATTAATAAAACTTACAGACATGTAATAAATCATTATTCAAAAGTAAATTATTACTGGATCACATACGGAGGAGCAGATGGTCTCAGGATGCAGATTCAGAACTCTCCTAATATTCAGGGATTAAATCCCGTGAGTAAGTTCAAAGACAGACTGTATGAAGAGCCTGAGGTCAATAATCTCGGATCAACAGGATTATTGTGGGTTAGCCAGAGGATCAGTGTAAATGAAAGTTTTAGTTTTAATAAAGAGTTGAAAGGCTACATTGGAGGAAGCAATGTAAACCTCAGATTCAGATTTGGTAACGGATCATTTTTTCCTGAAACATGGCGGCTTGAAGACCTGAATTCGGGATTTATTATGAATCAGTATGTTTCTCAGATCTATGACGGATTTTCTCATATTAATCTGGTAAATATGAATGAGAACATTAATGGTGTTAATTATCCTCTGACCCCCGGAAAAAACAGCATTAATTTCAGGGCATCTTTAAGATCTCAGGACGGGAATTCTCCGAATGTAGCAGGATATTATGATTTCATGGAAGTGCTTTATGACAGAAGTTTTTCAGCTGATAACAATTTGCTGAGATTTAACTCACCGGATACAAACGGAACAATGGAGTTTCAGATAAATAATTTTAATACACAGGATATAAAAATTTTTGATGTATCTGATCAGACAAACGTAAATTTGATCAATCCTGTCTCATATTCCAACGGAACAGTTAAATTTCAATCAGAAATAAATTCCGGTGATCCTAAAGAATTTTATGCTATGGGAAGCGCTAATTATTTCTCGCCGGTTTCAATTTCGGGAAGAGTGCCAAATCAGAATTTAAAAGGTGAACTTGCTCAGGGAAGCAGTTTCTTTATAATTTCTCCGAAAGAATTCATGTCCGCTTCCAATACCCTGAAGGCTCAGAGAGAAAAACCCGGTCAGAATTATTTAAAGACTACTGTTATTGATATTGAAGAAATTTATAATGAATTCTCAAACGGGATGCAGGATCCACTTGCAGTTAGAAATTTTTTGAAATATGCTTTTAATAATTTCGAAGAAAGACCTGTTTATGTGGCGTTCATGGGAGACGGAAGTTATGATTATAAAAACATTTATAATTTATATAACGGGGCTGTAAAGAACTGGATACTTCCCGTGGAAAAAAATTCACTTTATTCAAATGATGTTGACAGTTATTGTTCGGATGATTTCCTTGTTGAGATCAATGAAAGTTATGAAGCACCTGGCGGCTCGAGTGTTTCTGATTTTGCAACAGGCAGGATCCCGGTTAATACTTTAGAAGAGGCAAATAACTATATTGAAAAAGTTATAAGTTATGAAAATCCCGCAAACTTTGACAAGTGGAGACAGGTTGCCACATACATAGCTGATGATGGCTGGACTACAGAGCAGGCAAACGGTCAGGAAGGAAGCCTTCACACTGATCAGTGTGAAGATGTATCTCAGAATCATTCTCCTGATTATATCAAAAAGCAGAAGATCTATATTGTAAATTATCCTTCGGAAATTACACCTCAGGGAAGAAGAAAACCGGAAGTTAACAAAGATATTGTAAAAAGCTGGAATGAAGGAAGACTGGTAATAAACTATACGGGACACGGAAGTACTGATCTCTGGGCTCATGAGCATATATTTGAAAGACAGGTCTCTATTCCCCAATTAACAAATAAAGATAAATATCCTTTCATAACCATTGCAAGCTGTGATCTTGCAAGATGGGATGATCCGTATAATTTAAGCGCGGCGGAGCAGCTGGTTTCCATTAAAGATAAAGGTGCAATTGCAATTTCAGCAGCAGTAAGACCGGTTTACAGTATTCCAAATGCTATTTATAACAACAGACTATATGATAATCTTTTCCTGACAGATACTTTGGGATTAAGACTTAGAATGGGTAAAGCAATATTTAATGTAAAACAGCAATTACATCTGGATAATGATCTTAAGTTCTCTTATCTGGGAGATCCGACTTTAAGACTTGGAGTCCCTCAGTACAGGACAAAAGTTGACAGCATTAACAGTACCTCAGGTGACAGTCTTTTTGAAATGAAGTCTTTGCAGAAAGTAAAGATCTCGGGAAGTATATTAAGAACCGATTCCACTTTCTGGTCAGATTATAATGGTACCATCGATCTTCAGATACACGATGTTGATAAGAATATTACATATGTGGATTTCGGATATACATTTAACTGGAAAACATTAGGCGGTATAATCTATAACGGGAAAACAAATGTGACCAACGGTAACTGGCAAATTGAATTTGTCGTGCCGAGAGATATTTCCTACAGTCCCGGAAGAGGTAAAATATTCTCTTACTTTAAGAATAATATGTCAGATGGAATCGGATATTCGAATAATTTCATAATGAACGGCATAGACACTAATGCGGTACCGGATTCTACCGGTCCAAACGTTTCGATATATATGGGAAGCAGAAATTTCAGATCCGGTGATCTTGTTAATCAAAATTCCAGATTAATTGCTGACTTCAGCGATGAGAATGGACTTAATCTTACAGGAACCATTGGGCATAAGATCGAAGCCATTATCAATGAAGACCAGAACAATAAAATTGACCTTACTCCTTTTTATCAGAGCAGTAACAGTTATCAGAACGGTTCGGTCGAATATGATCTTCAGAATCTTTCGGACGGGCATTATAAGATAGAAGTTAAAGCCTGGGATACTTACAATAACTTCAATTCTTCTTTCATAGAATTTGATGTGAGAAACAATGACCAGCTAGCTCTGGAAAATGTATATAATTATCCTAACCCGATGAAGGATCAGACCAGTTTTATATTTGAGCATAATCTTGATGAAACACTCAATGCAACTATTAACATATATACAGTGACCGGAAGATTAATAAAAGAATTGAATAAAAGCAATATTAGAGATAAATTTGTCTCTTTGGATTGGGACGGCAGGGATAATGACGGCGATTATATTGCAAACGGAACATACATCTACAAATTAATATTAAATTCAGAAGACGGTAACTATACAAAAACCACAACCGGGAAATTAGCAAAATTAAAATAAAAAGAAGGGAAATCATTTAATGTTCAATAAGTCATTCGCATATTTTTGCGTAAGTTTAGTTCTATTAACTTTGTTCTCATCATCAAAGAATGATGTATATTCACAAAGTACAGTATCAACAGGAGTACCATTCCTTTTAATTGGTCCAAATTCAAGATTCGGATCCATGGGCGAAACAGGAACAGCTATTGCAGATGACGCAACTGCTATGTTCTGGAATCCGGCAGGTCTTGCCAATCAGCAAAAATATACGGAAATCAATTTTACTCACTCTCCCTGGTTGTCAGGTCTTAACATTGGTGATCTTTTTTATGATTATATTGCAGGCCGTTCTTATATAAAGAGTATTGACGGAACTATCGGCGCTTCTTTAACTTACCTCAATATCGGTGAAGTTATTGTTACTGATGAATTTGGTAATGCTCAGCCTGATAGAAATTATAAAGCTTATGAAATGGCGTTTTCAGTAGGGTATGCTACAGAATTAGGTAAAGGCTGGTCAGGTGGTGTAACGGGTACTTTTATTTACAGCAGATTATCTCCAAATGATTTTACAGTCGGTAATGAAAAAGGAACAGGAACAGGTATATCTGCTGCTTTCGGTCTTTCTACAATTTACAAACCTCTCAAGGGAAAAAATACTTTTCAGAAGAGATTCTCATTCGGAGCAATGCTTGCCAACATGGGTCCGAATATTTCCTATGTAGATGCTGATCAGGCTGACCCTCTTCCTTTTCAGTTAAGAACAGGTGTTGCGTATGACGTCGTTCAATCTCAATTCAATACTCTTACTCTGACAGTCGATTTTGCTAAATTACTTGTAAACAGAACTCTGGCAACACCGGATGTTGTGGACAGTAACGGAGTTATTATTGAACCGGGAACACCCGGCTCTGTTGATCCGTTCTATGAAGCTATGTTCACATCATGGGGCGGCGGATTAAATGCTATCCAGACTTCAATAGGTGCTGAATACTGGTACGGAAGCCCGAGACTAATTGCATTAAGAGGCGGATATTTCTATGAGGATCCTGCTTATGGTAACAGAAATTTCTTTACGCTTGGTGCAGGTATCAGATATGATCTTTATGGATTTGATTTTGCTTACATCAGTACAATTGAGGAATCACACCCTCTTGCTAATACATTAAGATTCGGATTACTTGTTAGTTTCTGATAATAATTTTTTATTTATAAATCAAACCATAGTTTATTTTTATAAACTATGGTTTTTATTATGTAATTTATAGTATGGATTTTAAAAAAATATGTTTACTGGTTTTAGTTGTTTCATTTTATTCCGGGTTTTTATTTTCCCAGGATAAAAATATTCAGTACAAACTTTCTCATCCCATAAAATTCGGAAAAGAAAACTCTGTTTTGAAACCGGCAAAATTTGATAATACAAATGATACTTTCAGGGTCGTTGCAATAATGGTTCAGTTTGTCGAGGATAATGATCCGAGAACAAGCGGTAACGGATTGTTTGATCTGAGCAGCCCTTATTATGATCCTTCAACAGGTAAAGATACAGTAGTGGATTCGCCGCCTTATGACAGCTCTTATTTTGCTGACCATCTTGAGTTTCTGAAGAATTATTTTAATAAAGCTTCAAAAGGTAAAGCAAACATTACTTATGATCTCTTTGGTGAAGTTATCAATCTTCCAAAAAAGATGGAACAGTATTCGCCTCAGAGAACAGAAGGGAATATTAAGCTTGGTGAATTGTTTAATGACTCCTGGGCTAGGGCAGACAGTTTTATAAATTTCTCCGGTTACAATATGGAAAATACCGCATTTGTTATCTTTCATGCCGGAGTAGGAAGAGATGTTGATCTTACTTCCATTTTTGGTTTTGATCCGACTCCTTTTGATATTCCATCCGTTTATCTTGGGTTAAAGAACCTGCAGGAATTTTACGGAAGCTCTTATGAGGGATATCAGACCCAGGATGGTTTTGAGATCCAGAACTCTCTGATCATTCCCTCTACTGAAATCAGGACACTAAATCTTACAGCAGGTACATTTTTAATTGAACTGGGAATGAACGGGATACTTGCCGCAAATTTCGGCAGTTATCTTGGACTGCCTGATCTTTTTAATACATCAACAGGTGTAACAGCAATTGGCCGCTTTGGGTTAATGGATGGTCAGTCACTATTCAGTTATAATGGGTTTTTCCCGCCCGAACCTTCGGCATGGGAAAAGATATATCTGGGATGGATAGATCCTGTAGTAGTTTCAACAGGTGTTAATAATTTCAAAATTCCGACCAGTTCAAAAGATATTAGCAGGGATTCAACAATTTTTAAGGTTCTGATGAGCAGTCAGGAATATTTCCTAATAGAAAACAGGAACCGCGATCCGGAGAATAATGGTGTCAGGGTTTATTCCCACAACAGAAATTTTTTTGATTCGACAAATTATCCCCGGGATCTTGAAGAAGGATTTTATTATTCGAATTCCTTTACTAGTCTGTATTTACTAAGCGGTAACATTACCGATATTGAAACATTTGACTGGAGCTTACCCGGACTCATAAACGCAGATAATAATTATAAAGGTGGCATTCTGATTTGGCATATAGATGAAAATGTTATTGATGCAAGAATTTCTTCCAATACAATTAATAATGATATTAATCGCAGAGGTGTGGATCTTGAGGAAGCCAAAGGTGCTCAGGATATCGGAGTTACATTCTCTACCCCTTTTGGAAGCATTACACCTGACGGCTCACCGGTTGATTACTGGTTTAACGGATATCATGAAGTACCATCTTCGATCTATAAGAATTCATTTGGTCCGACCACATATCCGAATTCATTGAGCTATTCAAATGCAAATAATAATATTACAATTGACAGTTTTTCAGTAATTGATACACTCATGACATTCAGGGTATCTATTGGAATACCTCAGCTTAGCCCTATAAAAAATTTCCCGAAGAATGTTGGTGTTGACACAAGCGGAAATTCACAGCCTGTAGGTATTGATTACTCAGGTGATACTGGTGAAGAGATATTTGTAAATGCAAACGGCAATGTATATGGATTTAAAGCAAACGGAGATCCTGTAGATTCCACTTCTTCAGACGGGTTGTTTCTCAGTAATTACGGAAAATACATACCTGCTTCAAATACTACCACAAATCACAAATATGTGATCGCATTATCTGATACGGGAATCGCATTTAAGAACAATCTCGGGGTAAATGCTTATTCTCTCGGAAGCGGTATATCAAGCTGTCCTCAGTTTGCGATAGAAGCAACAGATTTTGTTTATGCAGGAAAGAATAATGGTAAAATTATTAAATATAATGCAGACGGAGTTTTCTTTAACATAGACTCTGCCTCGGGAAAGATACATCAATTTTCAAAAACAGCCGGCGATACCTTTAATTTCATTACTGAAACAAATAAATATATAGTAACCGGAAATATCACTTCTCCTGTCTCGGAAGATGTACTGATAGTTAATAATAACAACGAACTATTTCTTAACGGGAAGAGAATTGTAGTGAATTATAATTTTAATGAAATAACAAATTCCCCGGTACTTGCTGATGTAAATAATGACGGTAAACAGGAAATATTATTCAGCGACGGTGACAGAGTGTTTGCAATAAATTTTGCCGGAGTATTACTCGAAAATTTCCCGGCAGATTTTAATGAGAATATTACTTCCGGTATTTCTGTTGCAGATGTGAATAATGATAATATATACGATGTGATCTTTGTAACTGATAACGGTGACTTGTATGCTTATGGGGTAAACGGTGTTATTCTTTCCGGATTCCCTGTGCTTGTCGGACCTAAAACAACCTCAACTCCTGCTATTGTAAACCTTAATGACAGTCTTGGAATTGTCGTGCTTAGCGGTGACGGATATCTTTATGGATTCAAAACCGGAGTCGTTTATAATGCCGGAAAGGTATTATGGAAAAATTATCTAAAGGATAAGTATCTGTCCAACAATAATTTTCAGACTGGAAATATTCCGGTTAATTATTCCGGAAAACTTCCTTCCGATAAGGTTTATAACTGGCCAAATCCGGTTTATGATAATCAAACTTTTATCAGATATTATATTAACGGAAATGCATCTACGGCAAGCGTAAAAATACTTGATCTGTCAGGGGAGCTCATAACAACTTTGACTGCAACCGTTAATTCGAATGCCGATAATGAAGTAAAGTGGGATGTATCAAACGTGCAGAGCGGTATATATTACGGAGTTGTCTCAGCTGATATTGACGGCAGCACTGAAACAGAGATCATTAAGATCGCAGTGGTTAAATAATTATTTTAAAATATTAAATTTCAGTTAAGGTGATTATCTTACAATAAGATAATCACCTTTTTATTTTGACAGCAGAAATATTCTTTACATCGGTTACGGTATTATATTTTTTTACTCACTTTTTTCTTTTTTTCGGACTGAAAAGATCTATGAGTCTGAAAAAAAGCAAACCGGCAGATTACCCCAGGGTAAGTGTAATTGTCGCATGCAGAAATGAATCGGAAAACATTGAACGTTGTATAAATTCTCTGGCAAAGACGGAATACCCGTCCGAACTTATGGAGATCATTCTTGTTAATGATAATTCCACTGATGATACTTATGAAAAAATGATCATAGCTTCCAAAGGGAATCCGGTTTTTAAAATTATAAATACAAATGTAAACCAGTCACAGAATTTAAAAGGCAAAGCCAATGCTCTTGATACCGCTATTAAAATATGTACGGGAGACTATATTGTTTCCACTGACGCAGACTGTGAAGTAGGTCCATACTGGGTCAGGGAAACCGTCAGATATTTTACAGAAAATACTGCAATGGTTTGCGGATTCACAAAGATAAAATCTGAAAAGGGGATCTTTTCTAAGCTGCAAAATCTTGACTGGATGTATCTTCTGTCACTTGCATCTGCAAGCTCAGGGCTAAATATGATCCTAAGCTGTCTTGGCAATAATCTTTCATATTCCAAAAAAGCTTATTCTGAAATTGGCGGATATGCCGGAATAAATTTTTCCGTGACGGAAGATCTGGCGCTTATGAGAAAATTAAATTCGGATAAAAGGTTTAAAGTTATTTACCCGGTTAATAAGAACTGCATTGCAGAGACTTTTCCTTGCAGAAGTATCTCTGAATTAATGAGTCAGAAAAGAAGATGGTTCAGAGGCGGGACGGGAATAAATGCGCTTGGATATCTTATGGGGTTTGAATTATTTTCAGTAAACATCCTTCTTCTTACGGGATATTTATTTCTTGACATAAAAATTTATCTGCTATTGATAGTCCTGAAAACTCTTTCGGAATTATTACTGATCAGCAAAGTTCTCCATACTTTTAAACTTCAGTATTTATATAAGTACTATATTTTTTTTATATTATATTTTGCGGGATACGGATTGTTTCTGCCTTTGAGTTTTCTTACCGGTAAAAAGATAAAGTGGAAGGGAAGGGAATTCTAAAATTTCACTAAAGGAAAATGTACTTTAAGCTGAAGATTTAAATTTGAATAAACATCCGCATAAGTATACTTTATTCCGAGATCAAAAACATACAGAGTAAAAACCAGTCCGGTTGAAAATGTTAAAAGACTTTCATTGTCAGTTATCCCCTCAATAGTAACATCAGGTGATATGTTCCTTGTAACGGAGGCATATTTTACTTCTCCGGTAAAAACAGGAGTTGTGAAATCCGATTTGATGAACTTGTTTAATATAATATCAATACTTCCTCCGTAATAGATCACATCCGTACTGAAACCTGTAAGAAGATTGTTGCTGATAAAACCTGCTGCTCCTTTAAAGTCCTGTGATTCAAACACAACTCCGGGAACAAAAGGATAAAGCTTGCTGAAAGCAAATTCCAGTTTGGCTCCCCATACAAAACCAACTCCCGAATTTGAGGCAAATGTACCTAACGGATAAGCAATTCCAATATTTGGTGCAAGAAATAACCCCCCTATATTTATTTTCTGTTTCCTGCTCCTGTCATTCGAAACCACTGCAGAATCATCTTTGGCAGCATCAACTGTAAGACCATCTTTAAGCGTATAAGAATAATTTTTATATGAATCAGATTTACTTTTTAGTTCAGTGTCATAATTGCTTTTTAAACTCTGGCAGAATGAATCTGCAGACAGCAGCAGCATTATAATCAGAACCGGCAGGATTTTTTTTGTCATTTGAATAGATAGTAATTTAAACAGTAATTTTTTTTCAGTTGTTTGTCTGATTAGTTATGTCTGTTTCCTTTGTAATATATTCATTCATAAGGTCAAGTAAATCAATTACATTCTTCATGTTAAGACTTTCCTTTTTGAATGCTACTTTAACTGTTTCCATGCCAAGCAATGTATAAAAGGGAATAAGTGATGGAAGCTCAGTGTTGATTATTTTTAAATGATTTGATATTGTCTCTTTATCATTTCTGTCAAAAGGTCCGGTCAGTGAATTTATCAAGCCGTCCGAATCTATATTTTTCAGTGTGTTTTCAATAATAGGTTTAAATATTTCAAATGTCTTTGCTTTATCGATCCCAAGATTTCCCATTACTTCAGAAGAAATATTGAGAAGTGTAACCAGAAAATTTGAAGAAATTACACAGGCAGAATGATAAAGATGTTTTTTTTCAGGAGGTATCAGAATGAATTGCGATTCAAGTGATGCAATGATCTGTTTCATTATGTCAACGGATTCATTTCCTCCCTCTATTCCAAAATAAATATTTTCAAGCAGATGCTGATTATTAAAACTTAATTTATTGAACGTCTGTACCGGATGCATTGATCCCGTTTTTTCTTTACTGAAAACTCCGGAATCACCGTGAAACAACAATGATGACTCAGAGCCGGATGTAAGAACGAAATATTTATCTGAATAATCTATTTTAAATTCACTGATCTCACGGATTATATCTTTAATATATCTGTCCTGAACACAGATAAAAATTATTTCCGATCCGGAGATAAAATTCATATCGGTTTTATCTGAATATGATATCGGATGAACAGAGGAAGATATTTTCTTTAATCTATCTGAATTCCTGTCGGTAATGAAATCAATGCTATAGCCTTTATCCTTAAGTTCAAAAGCAAGGGAAGATCCTACTTTCCCGGCACCGATAATGTAAACTTTTTTATTCAAAATATTCAAATTGTTTGAACTGAAACTGTCTATTTTTCAATAATAATTGTAACAGGTCCGTCATTTACAAGTTCTACTTCCATACTTGCGGCAAATACGCCAGTCCTGATCTTATCTTTATTATAATATGCCGATAATTCATTAACAACATCTCTGTAGATCCTTTCGGCTCTCTCAGGTAACTCTGCTTTCATAAAGCTCGGTCTGTTACCGCTTTTATCTTTATCAGAGCATAATGTGAACTGTGAGATAACCAGTATTTCACCATTGATATCTTTTACGCTAAGATTCATTTTTCCTTCTGCATCAGAAAAGATCCTGAGATCAGCGATCTTTTTTGCAATGAACTGCGCATATTCATCTTTATCATCTTTGCATACGCCGAGTAAAATTAAAAGTCCGGATCCTATTTTGCTATATACTTCTCCGTCTATACTGACTCCGGCTTTTTTTACTCTCTGGATGACTGCCTTCATTTGCTTACCTCAAGTATCCTGTCTATACCGTTATAATCTTTGTAAAACATAAAATCCCTGAAATTATATTCTTTCATTAATTTCTCCAGATCCTCTTTCTGCCCGAATCCGGTCTCAAGAAACAACCTGCCGGTAAAACCATTATCAGAAGCTATTCTGAATATTCTCCTGAAAAAATTTAGTCCGTCACCCGAATCAGTCAATGCGATCTTAGGTTCAGAAAGAAGTACATCTTTATCAAGTAATCTGTATTCTTTTTCTGAGATGTACGGAGGGTTTGAAATTATATAATCAAAATCCTTTTTTAACTTATCAATCTGAAAAACATCTTTTACCGCCAGTCTGATTCCCGTTTGATTCAGACCGTTTAATTCAAGATTCTCTGTTGCGGTTTTAATTGCATCTCCGGAAATATCTATGGAAAATATCTCAAGATCTATCTCTTCTTTTTGTAATGATCTTGCAATAGCAATCGGGATGCAGGCAGAACCGGTTCCTATTTCAAAAATGGATATCTTTTTTTTATTACTCTTTTTGATATCATTAATTATGATATCAGCAAGAAGTTCAGTTTCAGGACGAGGAATCAGCACATCTTTGTTTACTCTTATATCATAACCAAAAAAAGAAGTTGTGCCAATGATATACTGAAGCGGTTCGTGAGCGATCCTTCTGTCCGTAAAATTTTTTAACAGTTCAGTTTCTTCCCTGTTGAGAGGTTTATCAAAATTAATATACAGACCGACACGATCACATTTTAACACATGGCATAAAAACAATTCAGCATTTAGTCTGGCATCAGGAATATTATTCCCGGATAATTTAGCGGAAATATTTTTTATAGCATTTAAAACCGTGTTACTGATATTTATATCCCTGCTGCCGGTATTATTTTTTTCATCAAATTGATTAATTATCTATTTCCTTTCTTTTGAACTGTCATAGATCACTCTTCCGTTAATCACAGTTTTTGTTACAGTCGTATTTAAAAGTTCTTTTGGCGGTGAATTGAATATGTCATTTGAAATTATAATAAAGTCAGCAAGCTTTCCTTTTTCAAGTGTTCCCTTGATATCTTCCTCAAATGACGCATAAGCAGGCCATATTGTATATGATCTTACAGCATCTTCGAGGGAAATTTTCTGATCAGGGTTTGCAAGGTCAGCCAGGGAGGTGTCAATCAGATCTCTTGTGGTAAGATAATACATCTGAATAAAAGGGTTTATCTGATGAAATGGAAAATCAGAGCCTGTTGTTATTTTTCCCGCTGAACTTAAAAGTGATTTCCATAATCCGAGTGTGGCCGCATTTTCCGGATTTATCATTTGTGAAACAATAAGCAGATCACTGATACAAATATCAGGTCTGACAGATGGAATAATTTTTAATTCATTTATTCTGTTGAAGTCTTTCGGATTTACAAATTCACAGTATTCCAGTATGGTTCTGGGATCATCAACTTTCTTTGTGCTGTTTACTTTCTGAAAAATATCCAGTGAAGTGCTTACAGCTTTATCTCCGACAGCTTTTATGGTGAATTGGAAACCTTTGTCCAAAGCTTTGGTGTAAAGGTTTTCAATGTCGTTTTCAGTGACGTAGGGAGTTTTTACTTTAGGATCATTTTTATACTCATCCGTCATTAATGCATCCTGCAGATCAAACTGTCCGTCATAATCAAGTGTGACAGCTCTAATAGTCAGTCTGTCACCGTAATTAATTTCAGGTCCTTTTGAAAGATATTTGTTTGTAAGTGAACTGTCTTCACCTGAGATCACTGCATAAACTCTGATAGGGAATTTCTTTTCATCGATCAGATTTCTGAAGATCTCAATACCGTCTTCACCAACTGTCCGGTCGTGCACGCCTGTGATCCCGTATTTTGCAATGGAATTCACGCCTTTTTCTATCTGAGTTTTCATCTCGCTTTGTAGCAAAACAGGAAGGTTGTTCTTAATAATGTTTACTGCTGAATCAAAAAATAATCCGGTTGGATTACCTTTTGTATCTTTTTCGATCTCTCCGTTTTCAGGAGATTGTGTAGTACTGTCAACTTTTATAACTCTCATTAATCTTGAATTTACCCAGACTGTATTTAGTCCTGCATTTACAAGATATACATTATAATTAGGAGCAATTTCATCGAGAATATTTTTATTGATCTCCACTAATTCAGATTCAGGAATATTCAGTTCATTCCATCCGTAACCGCCGATCCATTCCCCTTCATTAGTAGTCTTTGTTTTTTCAATAACCAGCTTTTTTATGTCTTCTATGCTTTTTACATAGGATAGATTTATGAAATTCAAATTTTTCGAAAACTCTATAATGGAGCCATCTGAATCAATTAAACCCGGTAAAACTGCTGCTCCCTGTAGGTCAGTTACATCTTCCGACTTATAATTGCTGTTTATCTCATCGGTTGTTCCCATTTCCAGTATTTTACCGTCTTTTAAAGCCATAGCTTCATATACTTTGTTCTCATTGTCCATGGAATAGATCTTCCCGTTTATATATATGGCATCCGGTTTTTCAGAACATGAATATAAAGTTGTAATAATAAGAATAGTAAATAACAGAAGAGAAATCTTTTTTAAAATCATTTTTCAGTATAATTTGATTAAGGCACAAATTAGCGAATTCATTTAATAATTTAAATCCACAATATTAACCTCTTTAAAGTAAAGATATTTAACAAATGTATTGCTAAAATAATAGTATATGTATATTTTTGCTAAATAATTTTTATGAAAAAGAATTTTGCAATGAAAAAGCTTTACTATTCAATTAGTGAAGTTAGTAGAATAACCGAGCTTGAGCAATATGTCCTGCGATACTGGGAAACTGAATTTGAGCAATTAAGACCTGCCAAAAACCTTTCCGGGAACAGGATTTATACAAACCGTGATATAAAGCTGATCCTTTATATAAAAAAACTGCTCAGAGAAGAGAAATATACCATTGAAGGCGCAAAAAAATTAATTAAAAATTATTCTGTAAAAGAACAAGTCGAAGTTACCAAAAAGGAAGATACAGACGAAGTTAAACCGGTTAAACATCATACCTCTCAATACAGCAATGAAATGAGCCTTTTCTCAAACGAAGAAGCAGGGAAAAATGAAAGCCAGCCCGGCAGCAATATCCTGAAAGAAGATCTGATAGAACTCAGGGATTTCCTCAGGGATCTTTTAGATGATATGAAGTAAGTATCTTAAAGTAAAGAAGCTTAAAAGCTTAATCCTGAAAACGGATAATCTCATTTTCTGCAATATTTTAATCTAAATTCTTTTTCCCTGGTTATAATTTTAAACCATATATCTTACTTTAAATCCTAAATGGTTAATATTAATTTTATACTCAAACAACATTACTGAAATTTTTAAATAAAAATTATATGAAAACTAATACCAAAAAAAGACGAACAGATAATGCTACGACTTCGATTTACGGATCAAGTGAAGAAATGCGCACGGCTCCAAAAACTCAGATTCCGAAAAATCCTACAGAGCCAAGGATAGCTTACCAAATCGTTAAAGATGAAGCCATGCTCGATGGTAATGCCAGATTGAACATGGCAACCTTTGTGACTACATGGATGGATGAATATGCGACTAAACTTATGACCGAAACAATGGATAAAAACATGGTAGATAAATCAGAATATCCGCAGACGGCAGAGATAGAACGCCGCTGTGTAAATATAATGGCGAAATTATGGAACACTCCCGAAGCTCCAAATTGTACAGGAGCAAGCACTATCGGATCTTCAGAAGCCTGTATGCTTGGTGGAATGGCTGCATTGAAAAGATGGAAGAAAGCACGAAAAGCTAAAGGACTCCCGACCGATAATCCAAATTTTGTGATCTCTTCAGCATTTCAGGTAGTCTGGGAAAAATTTTCACATTATTGGGATGTGGAAATGAGAACTGTTCCGATCTCAATGAAAAAGATTACAATGGATACGGATGAAGTAATAAAATTATGTGATGAAAACACTATACTGGTTGTACCGATCTTAGGAGTGACACTAACCGGATTGAACGATGATGTGAAAAAGATAAATGATAAACTTGATAAACTTAATACAAAGACCGGATGGAATATTGCTATTCATGTTGATGCAGCATCAGGTGGGTTCATTCACCCGTTTGTAAATCCTGATCTTATCTGGGATTTTCGACTAAAGTGGGTTTATTCAATAAGTACTTCCGGACATAAATTCGGAATGGTATATCCCGGAATTGGATGGATAGTCTGGAAAGATAAAAAATATCTTCCGGAAGATATGGTGTTTGAAGTTAATTATCTTGGAAGTGAAGTCGGAACTATTTCAATTAATTTTTCACGTCCGGGAAATCAGGTACTTGCTCAGTATTTTCAATTTATCAATCTTGGTTTTGAAGGTTATAAAACAATTCAAAACAACATTTTGAAAGTATGCAAATATCTTAGAGAAAGACTTGTGAAATTAAATTTTTCAATGTTCAGTAAGGACCTTCCAAATCCTCTTTTTATCTGGACTTTAAAACCCGACCCGAAAAGAAACTGGACATTGTATGATCTATCAGACAGAATGACCATGGATGGATGGCAGATTCCCGCATATACACTTAGTAAAGATCTAGAAAATGTCGTTGTGATGAGAATAGTTGTCAGACAGGGAACCGGGATAGATCTTGCTGATCTACTTATTGAAAATATACAACGTCACATTGAGTTTTTAAATAAATTGGAAAAACCATCAGAATCTCTTCTGGCAATGCAGAGAAATGAAGTGATAAAGACGAGAATATATCATCATTAAAAAATAAATATTTAAGATGATTATTTATCTGAATCAAAATTAATTCAAACAAAATGCCTCCGGAAATATTATTATTGTCGGAGGCATTTTTTACTAAAGGAAAAATTTGAAAGAGCGCTTGTATATTATATGCGGATCACTTAATCAGGAGCATTCTCTTAGTCTGACTTAATCCGTTCACTTTCAAAGTATAAAAATAAACCCCGCTGTTCAGATCTGATCCGTCAAACTTCTATTTGTAATTGCCGGGATTAAGATTCTCATTAACTAATGTTGCAATTTCTTTTC
>CALMST010000009.1 GCA_937872315.1 uncultured Ignavibacteria bacterium
TCCGTCAATTGCTATTTCAGAGTGCACGGGTTGTTATGAATGTAATCACCGCCGTTGTTGGTCTTCCGGAAAGTTTGCACTCTGAAAATTTGAAAAGTAGTTTGCATTTTATTGCAAACTTTACGGCGACCAACAACAAACCCGTCAATTAATGAAGCTCCTTTACCCCTTTCTAAAACATACTTGACATGTCAATAGAATAGAATTATTTTAATCCGACTTTATTAATATTAACTGATATACATATGATCAAGAACTTTTATTTTCCCGCCGTTGTTGGTCTTCCGGAAAGTTTGCATTCCAAAAATTTGAAAAGTAGTATGCGTTTTATTGCAAACTTTCCGGCGACCAACAACAAACCCGTTGATAAGCGAAGCACCGTTATACCTTCCTGAATTATACTTGTAATGAAAATAGAATGGAATTATCTTAGACAGGATCGAATCTTCGCTTCGAACAAATTTATTTCAAATATTAGTTTATATATTGTTTGATTATTGTCTCAAACATATTTTATAATAATTTTCGACCTTTATATCTACAAAAAATTTTACATCGTTCCTTAATCAAAACTCACTTTATGAAAAAAATAATATTTATGTTATTCATTATTATCTTCTCGTCACAAATAGCAGAAGCACAGTGGTATGTACAGCAATCAGGAACAACAAGTGCATTATATGATATAGAGTTCATCAATAAGAGCACAGGTTGGTGTTGCGGTAATGGAGGTTATATTATCAAGACAACTAATGGTGGAGAAAACTGGATTCAACAAGGGGCTGGAGTAACATTTGAACCTTTGTTTGGTATTCACGCAGTAGATTCGAACATAGTTTATGCTGTTGGATTTTTCAGAACAGTTGTTAAAACTACTAACGGAGGTGAAAACTGGATTAAGGTTGAAAGCGGGATGTTAGGAGACGGAAGATATACATGTGTTTTTTTTATGAATGCAAACACAGGATGCATTGGAAATTTTGGTCCGGGGTATGGAGTAAGAAGAACAACTGACGGTGGTCAGATAATCAACACGATACCATTTGGAGGATATCCGGAAGATATGTATTTTAAGGACGATCTTAACGGGGTAGGAGTTGGAGGATTATCATATATATATCGAACTACTGACGGAGGTCTGAACTGGAGTTCTTTTTCGTTAGTCTTAAATGGAGATTTTTACAGAGTTTCTTTTATTAATGAAAATACAGGGTATACTGCAAGTACAAGAGCAGTATATAAAACCACAAACTTTGGTTTAAGCTGGGACAGCGTAGGACATGTCACACCTTTTAATTTTGATGTTCCGAGTATAGAATTTTGTAATGAAAATACGGGCTGGGCCGGAACACAGGCACCTGTTTATAAAACCACAAACGGAGGAAGAGACTGGATTGAACAGTTTGTTACCGGAGTAGTTTATAGCATAGCCGCCTACAATGACAGTCTTGTCTGGACATGCGGTAATGCCGGAAGGATTTGGCATACCACAAATGGGGGAATTAGTTTTGTACAGATCAATTCTTCTAATATTCCGACAGACTTTAAAATATTTCAAAATTATCCAAACCCTTTTAACAATCAGACTAAAATCAGATTTACAATAAACCAAAAAGCATTATACAAACTGGAAGTCTATAACACATTAGGCAGTAAAGTTGCAGAAATATTTAATCAGATAATTGATCCGGGAGAATATGAAACAACATTCAGCGCAGATAACTTAAATTCGGGAGTATATTATTACAGGTTATTAAGTATTAATAATTCGGAAACAAAGCAGTTTGTATTGATAAAATGAAATGCAGAAGCTTGCAAATTTAGACATGTAATTTTAAAAAAAAAATTATTTTCATGAAAAAAACAATTTTAGTATTAATTATCCTGCATTGTTCATTACTCATTGCAAATGCTCAATGGATAGCTCAAAATTCCGGCACTAATGAAAATCTCTATGACATAGAATTCCTTAATGAAAAGACCGGCTGGGCAGTGGGTGATGCAGGTGTAGTGATCAAGACTACCGACGGCGGCGCTAACTGGATCAATGTCCCGAATCCTTCTATTCAATACGGAGGATTAATGTGGGCTATTCAGCCAATAGATTCAGAAGTTGTATATGCGGTAGCCGGGTATGATTTCATTATGAAGACTACTAACGGAGGAACGAACTGGGATGTGCTAAGCGGTAGACCTGGTTCAATTACAGCTTTCAAATCACTTTATTTTTTGAATAGGGATACGGGATGGTTTTTAGGAACAAATAAAGTATTCAGAACATACGATGGTGGAAAAACACTTGATTCTTTTTACGCTCCCTGGTTCACAAATTTTGATATTTATTTTAAGGATATAAATAACGGAATATTCTGCAGTGATGGAAGAGTATTTAAGTCAGTTGACGGAGGTGAAAATTGGTTTGATACAAATGTACCGGTTGGAGGTTTTTTTTATATGTTTGGAAAACTTGGAGTGGCTGGAGATAGTGTTTGGGTTGTTGGGAGTTCTTCACCGGTCTTTAGAAGTACGGATTTTTGTGATACTTGGGAAATCATTACACCCGGTCAGCAGATAGGAGGATACTGCATAGATTTTATAAATGCTCAGACAGGATTTATCGGAAGGAGTTTGAATAATTTAATCAAAACCACCAATGGAGGTTATAACTGGTATACACAACGTACAGATCCGGCAAGTCTTGCTTTTATATCTTCGGTAGCTTTTGCAAATGATACAATTGGCTGGTATTCCTGCGCAGTTGGAAGAATATATAAGACTACTACCGGAGGTGAATGGGTTACAGATATTAATTCCTTTCCTGAAGAAATGACTATATTAGATTATAAACTGCATCAGAATTATCCAAATCCGTTTAACCCTACAACTAATATTGGATTTGAAATAATTAAACCCGGGCTTGTTGAAATTGAATTAACGGATATATCCGGCAAAAAAATAGCAACTCTATTAAAGGAAAATAAAACTGCAGGTAAGCATGAAATTATCTTCAGCAACAGAGGACTGGCTTCCGGAACATATTTTTACGGTTTAAGAATTGATGGAAGATTAATGAGTGTTAAAAAAATGATAATTTTGCAATAATTGAATATCTGGCTTAAGAAAAAATTAAATATTTTACAGTGGCGTCAGGAATCATACTTACAAAATACTATTATGACGAAGCAGGCAACAGATTAAGAAAGATGTCATTCAATACAGGTAATGATTCTCTGATCAATGACGTGGAATATTCAAGAGACATAAGCGGCAGGGAGCTTACGATCTATGAAAACGGCAGCATAGAACAATGGAATACATATGGAATGGATAACACAGGATTCATAGACGGTAATGATGATATCAGATACTATATGAAGGATCATCTCGGATCAGTAAGAGCGGTCACGGACGGTACTGGTAGTGTGATCAGCTCGCAGGACTATGATGCGTGGGGATATTTACTAGAGAACAGAGTGTATGAAAGTGATGAGAATATATACAAATTTACATCAAAGGAACGGGATGAAGAGAACCAGTATGATTATTTCGGGGCGAGGTATTATGATGCAAGGGTGGGGAGATGGGGACAGGTGGATCCATTGAGCA
>CALMST010000010.1 GCA_937872315.1 uncultured Ignavibacteria bacterium
TCGTCAAGAGTAATGTCAGTTGCAACGTCATCGCCGGGGTGAGGGTAGATGGACTCAAATTGAGATACTCCAAACTCATCATACTTTTTTATTATAATATCTTTCCCTGTGTTTTGTGAATTTATATAGCCGGATATGAAAATTTCGTTTACGGACCCATCTTCATTAATAGAAATATCAATACCAATTCCTTTATCATCACCAGTGTTATTGTATATAGATTCCCAAAAAACGGTTCCATCAGGATTTAGGGCAAGTACAATAATTTCATTACTTTTACTAATTTTGTTAAAATAATATCCAGTAATAAAGCAATTTCCATTAATATCTGAAATTATATCCAAAGCTGCATCATTTCCATCAGGGTTTTCTATATTTCTTTTCCAAGAAGCTCCTGAACTTGTAGATCGTGATTTTTTTTGAATAAAAATATCATTTGTTTTTCCATTAAACTCAAAACCAGTAATGTACAAACTATTTTCTTCATCTAAATATGTTTTAAATGGATAATCTGATACAAATTGTGAATAAGATAAAGAATAAACTAGAAATAAATTAGTTAAAGTAAAAATAATAGTTTTCATAATATATTTTTTTATTTTATTAAGGTTAATTTTTTAGTTGCAACTATTTTACCGTTTCTGAAAAGTGAATATAAATAGACTCCTGCCGATAACTCAGATGCATCAAATAAAATTTTATAACTGCCAGCTCTTTGAAAATCTTTAATTAAAGTTTTAATTTTTTTTCCCGTAATTGAATAAAGATCAATACTTATTTCTGCAGGATCAACTATATCATAATTTATTATTGTTGAAGCATTAAACGGATTTGGATAATTTTGAGAAAGTGAAAATTCATTTGGGATATTTTGGCTATTTGAAGTAATAAAAACTAAACCTCCATTTGTTGTCTTCAATAATGTATTAAATTGTCCAACTATATAACCATTATTTGCATCTGTGAAAACAATAGAATTTAAATCATTGTTGGTAATTCTCATCTGAGGTACCCAGTTAACACCTCCATTTGTTGTTTTTGTAATTGCACCTCCGTCTCCAACGCAATATCCTATCTCACTGTTTTTAAAATATATACCGTCCAGATTATTTGAAACGTTACCATCTTGAACTACCCAATTTATGCCTGAATTTGTAGATTTAAGTATAATACCTGAACCGCCTGTTCTGTATCCGGTTAATGAATTGGTAAAAAATATATCAAATCCGGATCCGGGAAAAATTGACCAGTTGTTTCCACCATTTGTAGTTCTTAAATTCTGATCACCGGAGACAAAACCAATATCATTATTTACAAAAAAGATTGATTCAAGTTTAGCGTTAATATTAGCTCCACTTTGAATCTCTATCCAATTATATCCGGAATTGGTTGTTTTAAGGATCTTACCTTTATTACTTGAAATATATCCGGTAAACACATCAGTAAAAACAATACCATAAAAATTATTTAATAGTCCGCTGTTTAATTCATCCCATACCTCTCCTCCATTAATTGTTTTCAAAACCACTCCTGTGTCTCCGCAAACATATCCTGTATTCTCATTCACAAAAAAAACATCATTGAGTGTTTGAATTGTGCCGCTTGTCTTGTTTATCCAGTTATTTCCTCCGTTTGATGTCTTTAATATTATTCCGTTTTGTCCGACTGAGAATCCGGTGTTCTCATTTACAAAGAAATTAGATTCGAGATTATATCTGCCACCGGTTGTTAAAAAATAATTACTTCCGCCGTTTGTGGATTTAATGATCTTTCCGCCTCCGCCTGAAACATATAAAATACTATCATTTACAAAATCAACATTCCACAGATTTGCAAGTTGTCTTGTGTTTGTTGTAAATGTGGAATCAAGCTGCCAGGTTATTCCCGCATCTGTAGTTTTGGAAATTACTCCTAAATAGTTAATTACTATTCCTGTACTGGGATTTAAAAATGAAATGTTTGAAGGTAGATTTTCCGAACTTGTGATAAGGTTTATACCGTTCCAGTTTAATCCACCATTACTTGTAATGAAAAGTTTATTATCTGAATCAGCCAGACTAATAATATTATTCTGATCTAAATATTGAATACTCATTACATATGTAAAATTCACAATAGATATATTCTGAGTCTGCCAGCTGATTCCGCCATTTGTAGTTTTCTTAACCAGTCTGAAACCCCCGATAACTCCATTCAATGAATCAAGAAAACTTATTGAAGTTAAATTTGAGCTTGTTCCGCTGTTAAGGAAATTCCAGTTATCACCACCATTGGTTGTTTTTAACAGGACTCCGTTATCACCTGATATATAGCCAATCCTCTCATTTAAAAAATCAATACCGATCAAAGTTAAAGAAGTATTACTGTTGAGAGCAACCCAGTTTACACCTCCGTTTGTTGTTCTTAAGATTAATCCGTCCCCGCCACAAACATATCCGGTTAACTCATTAATAAAATTAACTGAAAGAAAAGTTGTTTCTGTACTGGAATTCAAAGCCTGCCAGTTAGCGCCACCATTTGTAGTTTTGATTATTGAACCGGCTGTCCCGGTTGCATAACCGACATTCTCATTTACAAAATCCAGTCCATACATTAAATTCCCCGTCGGCAATGGCTCCTGCCAGAACCA
>CALMST010000011.1 GCA_937872315.1 uncultured Ignavibacteria bacterium
GCAGTCACGGCGCGACTACAGGTCAGCTTAATAAAGAAGAAATGTTTTATCTTCGCGCAAGAGGCATTGGAAAAGATGAAGCAAGAATTCTTTTGCTGAATGCATTTGCAGGAGATGTTATGGATTCGGTGAAGATAGATGAGTTGAGGGGAAGATTGAAATTAGCTTTGGCGAAAAAATTGGTAAAGAAAAATTAGTCAGTTCATATTTAGAAAGCTCTGTGTTATTTTGACTAAAGAGTAAATCTATAAAGGCTAAAACAAATTATCATGAAACCTAAGTTTTTGATTAAACAAATTGTTTTTTTGATTTTATTCAGTTCCGCATCTATGAGTCAGTCAAACTGGTTTTGGCAAAATCCTATTCCAACGGGAAATGATCTAACTAATTTATATTTTTCAGATTCAATTACCGGGTATGCGGTTGGATTCGACTTTACGATTTTAAAAACTACTGATTCAGGTGAGAACTGGGATTTCATACGAATAGATTCAAATTCAATTCCAGCAGGATTGAATGGAAATTTAAAAGCAGTTTATTTTCTGAATTCAATGACTGGCTATGTTGGAAGGAATGGAATTTTTAAAACCACTAATGGAGGTGATTCATGGATTTTCCATAGTACTCCAGAACCTGTGAATTCTATCTTCTTTACAACAATGGACATTGGTTACGCATCTTGTGATCGTGGAAAAATTATTAAGACAACTAATGGTGGAAGTAATTGGTTTGTCCAGTATGAAATGGAAGACTATACAATATTATTAAATAAAATTAAATTTATTTCTATTGATACGGGTTTTGCAGTAGGTTCATTTCAAACAATTCTGAAGACTACAAATCAGGGAGATAATTGGGTTGTTAAAAATGGAACAAGTGGTTGGCATTTATTTGATTTTTGCTTTATAAATAATACTGTTGGATATGCATCTGGAAATTATGGTAAATTAGCTAAGACAACAAACTCAGGAGAAAACTGGTTTTATTTAGAAGGTTATAATTTTAATTTTAGAATACTTAATAACATTCAATTTACATCGATAGACACAGGTTATGTATTATCGACTTATTTTGGAAGTGAAGGAAAAATTTACAAGACTATAAATGGTGGATCTTCATGGTCATTATTGTATGATCTTGGATATGGTATCAGCAAAATATGTCTGCTACAAAATGATAAGTTTGTTATATCTTGTGATGGAGGAAATATTTATAAAAGCACTAATTCAGGTGTCGACTGGATTAACAAAATAAAAAATGTTAGCAATGCAAGTCTTGTTTCAATTTCGTTTATAAATGAATATACCGGTTATATTGCAGGTTCGAACAATACTGTTGTAAAAACAACTAACTCTGGATTAGAATGGCAAGCATTATATACTCCAGGCATACAAAATTTTTCTTACATAAAGTTCTTTGATTTACAGAATGGTTACCTTGCAGGGACCAGTTTATATAAAACAAGTAATGGAGGTATGAATTGGGATTCTGTTTTATTACTGAACAATTTAAATAATGTTAGATTCTTGAATTTAGACACAGGTTATTTTTTAAGAGAAGGTTATTTACACAAAACATTTAATGGCGGAATTAGTTGGGATAGTAGTTTTATTATAGGTAATGCTACAAATTTTTATTTTTTGGAAAATAATGATACCGGTTTTGTCATTAATGAATATACAATTGGATTTCCGATTTCCAGAGATTATAATGATTTATATAGAACAACTAATAATGGAAAAAGCTGGAATCTTATTCGCACTTTTATTAATGGACTTTCCTCAGGATTTTATGAAGACATATTATTCATAAACAATAATACCGGATTTCTGGCCGGTCCTCTAGGTATAGTAAAAACAACAAATACTGGGAATAGTTGGTCTTATACTTATGATGGATTATACGGATTATCTGGTAAAATGTACTTTTATAATGACAATATAGGTTATATTTCAAGCTACAATAAAATTTATAAGACAACAAATACAGGAAATAACTGGAATAGAGTGTTAGAGGTCTCAAATAATATAGAATCTTATTCTTTTACAGATAATAATACCGGTTATGCAATTGGTCAATTAGGAAGTATTTTAAAAACTACAAACGGAGGCGGAGTTTATGTAAATATATCCGGAGATAATGAACACATTCCATTATCCTTTAACTTATATCAAAATTACCCAAATCCTTTTAATCCTGAAACAGTTATAAAATTTGATTTGTCAATAAAAAGCAGAGTTAAATTAAGTGTCACAGATATACTTGGAAGAAAAGTAAAAACAATAACTGAATCAGATCTGGAACCCGGTGAATATTCTTATGAATTTGACGGAAGCAGTTTTGCAAGCGGTATCTATTTCTATAAACTTGAAACAGAAAATTTTTCACAAACAAAAAGAATGGTACTTTTAAAATAAATTGGATACAATAAAATTAAATACAGAAGTTAATATTCACACATTAAAACTTCGGGAACAATTCCCAATCCTCCGGCAAACACTGAACGGAAAACCTCTTGTCTATTT
>CALMST010000012.1 GCA_937872315.1 uncultured Ignavibacteria bacterium
GGGGATTTTGTTGAGACAAGACGGATGATCCTGCTGAAATAGTTTTATCTCGGATTTGTATATTTTAACTGATGTTTGATAAGGCAATCTAATGGTTGCCTTTTTTATTGATGCCTTTTCACATACCTCCCGGGCAATACAATAGCATCAAAATTGCTTAAAAGTATTTATGACTGAAAGATTCAAAGTAAAATCTCTTTAAACATAAATTTTAGCAGAGACGAGATAAATTGCGTCTCTGCAAATCAGAAAAAATTAATTACCAAAAGAATGTATTTGATAATTAAAATTCATAACTGTATTTTTTTATAAATTTTGAAAATTAACACTCACACTCATGATAAAATTATTACTATTTGTTTCAATTTTCTTTTTACTTATCAGAACATCTTATTCCCAGAATCTCAACATAAAACTATCCGAAGTCGGGGAAAGTTATGCGCAGGAATATGTAAAGCCGGGGATTGACGGTATTGGCTCTAATATAAATTCAGGATTTTTCAATACAGCTTATGTGCCTTATAATAAAACCAAGCCGGTAGAATTCAATTTTAATTTCAGTCTTAGATTCTTCGGAACATTTTTTCCGTCAAGTTCTCAGTCTTTTGATCTGTCATATCTGGATTCACTTGAAATCAAAGGTGTAACAAGACAAGTGCAGTATTCCGTTACAAATGCTCCAACTGTGATCGGAGATACCAGAGCAGCAATTGCCACAGGATATTTTACGGATAACGGTGATCCGGCACCGCCGCAGGAACTGATCGGAGGAATTGTGAATACCACCGTCCTTCCTTTGTTCTTCCCTCAGTTTCAATTTGGCACCATCTATGGAACTGATGCTGCTATCAGATTTCTTCCGAAAATAAAAGTAGGGGAATACGGAAGTTTCAGTTTCTTCGGATTTGCAATCAGACATAATCTCGATCATTATTTTAAAAATGCTCCTCTTAATTTTTCTATACAAGCCGGCTATCAGATAAATAATATAGATGATGATACTGACTTCAGAATTTTAAAAGGAACTGACTATTTTGTGAATCTGCAGGCAAGTAAAGATTTCACATCTGTATTTACACTATACGGAGGACTGCAACTGGAAAAATACAAAGGAGAGATTAACTATGTTTATGTTCAGGATCCGAATGATCCCAATAATGATATTGCAGTATCATTTGATCAGACAGCCGACGATAAGTTCAGAGTAATTCTAGGCGGTAATTTAAATTTCGGTTATTTTAATTTTAATCTTGATGCAAATATCAGCAACAGGTTTACACTGACGAGCGGGCTGGGGGTTGGATTTTAGAAAGTATTGAGTAGTGTTTATTATGTATTGAGTATATTGTATTAGATATTTTTCCAATGCCGATTGGGGGCAACTCTTGTGGTTGCCCTGATTTCGATATGAGTAAAATTTTATGTTATTTAACAGGGCGGTATACAGAATTTTTGTTCAAACATATTTCTGTCTATCCCAAAATGCGCCAACCAGTTAAGTCTCAGTATTGACATTTCTTATTGTTAGTTTTAGAAAGGATTAACATTTTCTAGCATATAATTCAAAAATCAAAGATCAAAAACCATAAATCATTTTGAATTTAGTTTCAAATAAAATAGTTCTATATTGCATTAAATTTTCTCAATTCAAATAAAAAATCTCAATACATAAATGACTAAATTCAGCAATCCTGACAGGTTTGTCAACAGGCATATCGGTCCTGATGAAAAAGAAATCAATGAAATGTTAGACGTCATCGGAGCAGGTTCTCTCGATGATCTTATATCAGAAACTATCCCTCCGCAGATAAGATTAAAAAATGAACTCGAGCTCGATGAACCAATGAGTGAATATAAATTTCTCAAAAAACTTAAAGAAATTTCCACCAAGAATAAAGTATTCAAATCCTATATTGGCATGGGCTACAGTCCGGTTATCATTCCAAGAGTCATTCAGAGAAATATACTGGAGAATCCGGGCTGGTACACTCAGTACACTCCTTATCAGGCTGAGATCTCACAGGGCAGACTCGAAGCTCTGCTGAATTTTCAGACTATGGTATCGGATCTTACCGCTATGGATATTGCAAACGCTTCATTGCTTGATGAAGGTACAGCGGCGGCTGAAGCAATGCTGATGTTCTATCATTTAAGATCAAGTGAAAAGAAAGATGCACACACATTTTTCGTATCGGAAGAATGCTATCCGCAAACTATAGAAGTAGTGAAAACAAGAGCTTTACCTGTTGGGATAAATGTAGTAATAGGGGATCACAAGAGCATAGAACTTACAGATGATATTTTCGGAGTTTTGGTGCAGTATCCTTCAGGAAGCGGTGAAATTTATGATTATAAGAATTTCTTTGAAAAAGCTCATTCAAAGAAAATATTCACAATTACCGCCGCAGACATAATGAGTCTTACTTTGTTAAAACCTCCGGGAGAATTCGGCGCAGATGCAGTTGTAGGTTCTACTCAAAGATTTGGTGTTCCTATGGGTTACGGCGGACCGCACGCAGGTTATTTTGCCGTTAAAGAAAAATATAAAAGACAGATACCGGGAAGACTTATCGGGGTTTCTATTGACTCGAATGGCAACAAAGCTTACAGAATGGCTTTGCAGACAAGAGAGCAGCATATTAAACGCGAAAAAGCTACAAGCAATATTTGTACAGCGCAGGTTTTACTGGCTGTGATGGCCGGAATGTATGCTGTTTATCACGGTCCTGCGGGTTTGAAAGCAATTGCCGAAAAAACTCACGGTCTCACAAAACTACTTGATGCGGCTCTAAAAAGTTTAGGTTATATGCAGGTTACTGAAAAATATTTTGATACACTTGAGATAAAAGCCGACGAAAATTTATGTAAAGTTATAAAAGAAGATGCTGAAAAGAATATGATCAACTTCAGATACTTTAATGACTCTAAATCTATAGGCATTTCGGTAAATGAAGTTACAGAAGTGGAAGACATTAAAAATATCGTGGATATTTTTGCAAAAGCTGCCGGTAAGGAATCGCCTGATCTGAACAAGCTTGAAGCGGGGATTGATGTCAGTGTTCCGGATGAATACAAAAGAGAAAGCAATTATCTTTTGCATCCTGTATTCAATACTTATTATTCGGAAACGGAATTACTTCGATATGCAAAGAATCTTGAGAATAAAGATCTTTCACTTACGACTTCAATGATCCCGCTTGGTTCGTGTACAATGAAACTTAATGCAACCGCTGAGATGGTCGGTATTTCCTGGGAGGAATATTCCGCAATGCATCCGTTTGTTCCACTGGAGCAGGCTCAGGGTTATGCTGAAATTATCAAAGACCTTGAAGACGATCTTGCTGAGATCACAGGATTTCCTGCTATATCACTGCAGCCGAATTCCGGTGCGCAGGGAGAATATACAGGTCTTATGGTTATAAGACAGTATCATCTTAAGAGGGGAGACACTCACAGAAACATTTGTCTGATCCCCGCTTCTGCTCACGGAACGAATCCCGCAAGTGCAGTAATGGCAGGGATGAAAGTAGTGGTTGTGAAAAGTGATGAAAACGGGAATATTGACATGACGGATCTTAAAGAAAAAGCAGAACTAAATAAGGATAATCTTGCCGCACTTATGGTTACTTATCCTTCCACTCACGGAATTTATGAAGAAACAATACAGGAGATATGTAAAATAATTCATGAAAACGGCGGACAGGTTTATATGGACGGAGCTAACATGAATGCGCAGGTTGGTCTCACAAGTCCTGCTATGATCGGAGCTGATGTCTGTCATCTTAATCTGCATAAGACATTCTGCATACCACACGGCGGAGGCGGACCGGGAATGGGACCTATCGGCGTGGCAGAACATTTAAGAGAATTTTTACCTACACATTCTGTCATAAATATCGGCGGAAAAGATTCGATCTCTGCAGTTTCAGCTGCTCCATGGGGCAGCGCCAGTATATTATTGATCTCTTATGCATACATTAAAATGATGGGATCGAAAGGTCTGACAGATGCTACGAAAGTTGCGATTCTCAATGCAAATTATCTCAAAGCTAAACTCGAAGGACATTTTAAAACATTATATGCGGGAAAAAACGGCAGGGTTGGACACGAATTAATATTTGACATGAGGGGATTCAAATCCACGGCAAAGATAGAAGTGGAAGACATTGCAAAAAGACTGATGGATTATAATTTCCATGCTCCTACAGTATCGTTTCCTGTACCGGGTACTCTCATGGTAGAACCAACGGAAAGCGAAACCAAAGCTGAACTTGACAGATTCTGTGATGCAATGATCTCTATCAGAGAAGAGATCAGAGAGATAGAAAACGGCGAAGCGGACATAGCAAATAACGTTTTAAAGAATGCTCCTCACACGGCTTTAAGCATCATAAAAGAAGCCTGGGATCATCCTTACACACGGGAAAAAGCTGCTTATCCAATTTCATTCGGTACGACTAATAAATTCTGGCCGAGTGTCGGAAGGATAGACAGCGCTTATGGAGACAGGAATCTTGTTTGCAGCTGTAATCCGGTTTCGGATTATGCGGAAGCTTAGGAATTTATGATCACCCTCACCCCT
>CALMST010000013.1 GCA_937872315.1 uncultured Ignavibacteria bacterium
TCAATGACTCAATGATTCAAAGAAGTGCAATTTGATGTTTTTTATCCTAGCGCCTTTGAGACTTTGAGGCTAAAAAAAACCGTCTGCATTTTGCAGGAATGACAAAATTACAGGATTTATTTTATCTTGTATTATTTGAAAATTGGAACCTGAATAATTTAAAAATAAAAACTTTTTTATATGAGCAATTCCCCCAAAGATTCTTTAATGGTCAAACAGATCAGTTTCATTGTAGTCGTCCGCAGAATAAGAACTCTGGGAATTGCCATCACCGTGGGGATTGCGGCAATATATCTTATGGGACTTCTGGTAATTTCAGATAAAATTAATGAAGGGATGTATATACTGAACCTTTCTTCCATTATAATACTTGCTGCTTCAATACCTCTTATCAGTTTAATAAGAAAAATGTTGCTTAAAAAAGTTAATCTCTCAAATTTTCAGACTTCTTATTTTAATGCGCATATAATCCCTTTTGCAATACTGGATTTCACCGCACTATTTTGTATAACAACCAATCTGTTTGTTAATCCGAATTTTCTATTTGCGACTATAGGTGTCGTGATCTCTGTTGCTGCGATGATATTGCTTTTACCGAAGGAAGAATTTTTTGAAGTGATTAAATCCAGACAATGATCTTTTTTATCTCAAAGTCGCAAAGACTCAGATGAAATGTTTTATTTCCCTTAAACTTTTTTACAATCCGGCTATAAAGACTTCGAGACTTCGGGGTAAAAAAATTCAAAGAAGAAACAGATACCTCATCAGCAATACAATCGTAAACCCGTCTTTGATCGTGCCGTCAGTTATCATTGTTTTGATCTCTTCCTTTGTAAACCACCTGACATCAAGTATCTCATTTGCATCAACATCTTTGGTTACTTGTACTGCATTTTTTGTATAATAGCAGTGAAAGATCTGACTGCTCGAACCAATAGACGGATAATAATTTCCAAAATGCACTACTTCTTTTTTTTCAGTCGTGCAGCCTGCTTCTTCTTTCAATTCTTCTATCACGCAGTCTCCGGGATCCATTCCCTCAGGTATTGTACCTGCCGGCACTTCCCAGCTTTCGTAGTCATTTATGTAACGGTAATTTTTTACAAGCACGATCTTTCCGTCTTTGTTTTCCGCTACTATGCCCGTTCCGTGCCGCTGAAACTCTATGGCTTCAAACTCTATCATACTCTTATCCGGTAATTCAACCTGATCAAGATTTATGTGTATCCACTTTCCCTCAAAACCTTTTGATGTACTCTTTACTTTCCAGAATTTCTCTTTGTCCATTATCGATTTTATTTATAAATTATAATGAATAAAACAGATCGCAATGATCAGAAAAAAATCATTCCATAATATTTATTCGTGTTAATTGGTGTTAATTCGCGGCTAATAAAATCTTCAATTCTTTAGCGGTATAATTATATAACAAAAAAACCCGCTTAGTAAATTTTAGTAAGCGGGTTTGAAAATATGGCAGTGTTCAGTTTAATTACTGTCTGAAGTTGAATCCAGCAATTCAATACCGACTGCATCTATCTCATATACTTTTTGCGGTCCTACGATCTCTTCTTCTTTTTTTGGATTTGATGATTCCTCATTGAAATGTCTTGCATCATCTTCAGAGATCTCTGTAATCTTGAAATTACCTGTAATTATGACTTCTTTACCGGAAATATCTTTCGGTAAGAAAAAGTTGTGTCCTGTCTTAGCTCTTACAGAAGTATTACCGTCTGACATAACCATCCAGCATCCCATTGCCTGACAGACTTCTGCTACAATACCTCTTACGGTTATAGTGGTATTATTTACTGATTCAGCATTTGACAAAAGTTCACCGTATGATAATTGTTTTGCGCTCTCATCAACAGAATTTCCGTAAAGCATACCTCCCGAAGTCTTAACTCCGACCGGCTCCATTGATTTTTCTTCTTTACTGTTTTCCATACCCATACTAGGATCACCCTGTGAATATGAAACAGAAGACATTATTAATATTGCAAAAATAAAGATTGAAATTGTTTTCATGTTAAATTTTAATGTTTAAATTTTTGGATTGGCTAAAATAAGGAATATGTATGGGAAATTAAATAGAATAAATGGTTTCTACAAACATTTGACAATAAACATTAGATAAACGGTCAATATGACTCTTAATAAAACAGCAGGGCTGGCCAGACCCCTGCATAATTACTCCCGTTTTCAGCATTGGGGCACCCAAACAACAAAC
>CALMST010000014.1 GCA_937872315.1 uncultured Ignavibacteria bacterium
ACTGAAACAAAGCGATGTGAAATTGGAACAAAGCGATGTGACACTGAAACAAAGCGATGTGACACTGAAACAAAGCGATGTGACACTGAAACAAAGCGATGTGAAATTGGAACAAAGCGATGTGACACTGAAACAAAGCAATAAAACACTGAAACAAAATTCAGTGACACTGAATCGAAAGAGTGTGACAGTCAAACAAAATGATCTGACACTGAAACAAAATTCAGAAACATTGAAGCAAAATTCAATTACATCAAAGCGAAAAGGTGTGACAGTGAAACAAAATATAGTGACAGTGAAACAAAATTCAGTGAATGTGAAACAAAATTCAATTACATTAAAGCGAAAAGGTGTGAAAGTGAAACAAAATATTGTAACAGTGAAACAAAATTCAGTGTCTGTGAAACAAAATTCAATTACATTAAAGCAAAGAGGTGTGAAAGTAGAAAGAAAAAGTGTGAATTAGAAAATGTTTGGAAAAAGTGACATATTTGTCAGTGAAAGTTAAAAAATAGACGGGAAATGATGTTTTATAAAAATTAAACTCAGAAACTTTTTATCGAGGGAAATCACCATTTCAGTATCTCCTTCCGAAGCGGGTCTTTCCGGAAGGTTTGGGAATGAGTAGAATGTTTAGCAGGGGACGCATATATGCGTCTCTTGCAGTATTATTTTGTCAGGAAATTTCTTTTTAAATTAAAAACTAAAAATGAAAAGTAAAAACCTACACGTACTGCCGGCAAAGAGCGGTTGGGCTATAAAGGGTGAAGGTACATAATACACGAATCACCAAAACAAAAAAGTGAAGCAATAGAAATTGCAAGAAAGATCTCTATGAAAAGAATCCGCCGCGGCAGACCGAACCGGTAATTCATAACAAAGACGGAAAGATCAGTGACAAAGACAGTTTCGGGAATGATCCTTTTCCGAGAAGAGATATTAAGCATTAATTTACAGATTTTAATCTGAAAATTTATTATGTTTGTATCAGTCGGCGCCAGCCGGCTATTGTTCTTTCATATTTGTTCTTCCTTTAATTAAACCCCGCATGTTTTTTGTGCGGGGTTTTTTTGTTTTTCAATTATTTATAAATGAACATTGAACATTTAAAAATGAATTCCTATTTTTAATCAAAATTCCGGAAAACAAATATTAATAATTAAAGACATTGTCCCTCGAATCCGCTTACCTCAAAATATCAGAATCCGTAAAAGATTTTAAAACAACCGAAAAGTACTATTTATTTTTTGCTTATTTCCAGGCTCACAAAAGAAATTTTTCATTCCGCATTATTAATTATATAAGTTATACTAAATGAAGCTTAATACAATTTTAGAAAAATACAGTGATGTATTGTTAGATCAGATCTCATCAGATAAAGTTCAGGAAGCACTCACATTGAGATTGCCCAGGTCAGTGATTACTCAGGAAATAATCTCTGCCCTCAGTTCTTTGTCTTATATTTCAGATAAACTTACTAATTCAAAACCACCAACTTATGCATTTCTTAAAATTATATTATCAGAAGAAAATTATTCGGTACCTATAGATGGATTCAGGGAAAAGGTTTTAGGGAAAATTAAAGAGCTAAGTATTAAATCTCTTTCTTTATCTGAACAATCAAATCATAAATATTACAATCTTTATAAAAATATTTTGAAAAGTTCTTGGAGCAGTAATGATGATATTGATGAAAGCGAATCATCTATTTTAGAGGCTTTAAGAGGAGAATTAAATATATGGAAACATGAGCATTATATAATAGAACATCATCCTGAGATACTAAAACTATGGGATCTGAATAACAATTATGTTGTTTCAAGAAATTTTCTTCTTTCGACAGGATTAATTCTTACATACGAAAATAATTATGTAATTGCCGAAGAAGTAGCCATTCAAATAGAAAGGGCTTTAGGAATTGAACTGAATGATATAACTCTGAAAAGAATGCTATCAAATTTTAAGAAAGAAGAACTTTCTAAAATATTGGAAATCAATGGTTTAGCAATCAGCGGATCAAAAGAAGAAATCATAGAAAGAATTTTGAGTGCTGTTATTCCTCCTTCTGAACTGCTTAATGTTTTTCAGTTAGAAACTTTAAGAGAATATTGTAAAGGTAACTCAATTCAAAGCAGTGGAGTAAAGGGTCATGTTATTAATAATATTATTCAACACTTTGATCAAAATCTGGATTTAGTAAAGGAGGCAGACGAAATTTTACCAATCTTGATTCCAGAAACTCCGGAAATAAGAATTCTAGATAAAACAAATTTTTCGAAAATTCTTTCTTACTTGACTAACAATCAATTATATGATGCATTATTTCAATGTTCCTTACAAAGAAGCGGAACGAAAGATGAAAAGATATTCAGGCTGGTAGAAAGCAATTGGTCAGAAAAATCAATATTGAATAAATTGAGGAAAGAAGATCTTTCCACAATATGCAGAAAGCTTGGTCTGAATGTCTCCGGAGTTAAATCTGAACTTACAGATAGAATTTTATTTGAACCATTTATTTTTAAATCTAAGCCTTCAGAGGAAATTCAAAGCATTAACTCAGAAAACATTTTAGAAAAGGAAACATTCAAGGTCGAAGTCGAAAACGAAAATGAATCTGAAATTCAAAAAGAAATTGTAGAAAATATTACTTCACCATTACCATTATGCTTTGAAGAAATAAATTCCAAATACTCAGATTTACAATATGATGAAAAAGTGATTCTCTCTTTGATAAAGGATATAAAATCAATGACTGAACAAGACATTGAACGATCTGTTTTAAGACATAAACTAAGATGGTTTTTACATAAAGCTCACATGATGGATTTAATTTCAAAATTAGAGTTAAGTAATGAAAATCCAATAAAAATTAAAAGTGCAGGTAGTGTTAACATTTATGAATGGGTTGGGAATGCTCCTCAAAAAGAAGAAGCTATAGAAAAAAGATCAGCAAGAGATATAATCGATGCCTTAAGGCAAGGAGTTGTTCCAAATAATAACTTAAACTTGCTGGTTGTGGGGCAATCAAATGCCAGGAAGCATTTATGCGATTTGTTGGAAGAAGCAAACTTAGGAAAGTCTCCTTTTAAATTTATCAGGGGACCTTATGGCTCAGGAAAAACATTTGTATGCTCATGGTTAAAAGAATATGCCCTGCAAAACGAATTTGCTGTCTCTACAATTAATATAGGTCCTGATCAACCATTATCAGATCTTCCGGTTTTTTTCTCAGGTCTTATAAACGGACTTCGAACACCGGAAAAGAAAGAATCGAGTGCATTAGAAGATATTTTGGAATCCTGGTTATTAAACATTCATAAGAAAACTGCACAAATAGAAGGTTTAAATATATTTGATAAAATCACTAGAGATAAATTAGATAAGTTAATTGAAATTGTAGAAAAAAGAGTTGAATCAGAGCTTTCAAATATTTCTGATATTGACCCGGGATTTGCGCCTGCTTTAAGAGCATTTTATTTTGCTAAATATAAAGGTGATCAAAAATCTGCATCAGCTGCTGTTGCATGGCTTACAGGAAGTCGCTCATTGTCGGGGCAGTCTTTAAGAGATATTGGAGTAAAAGGATATCTCGAAGCAAATAATGTGTTTTCAAGAATTAGAGCTTTATTAGAAGTTATTAACGGGGCGAAGTATAGAGGATTGGTTTTATTGGTAGATGAACTAGAACTCGTAAGAAAATTTCCTCATACAAGACAGCGCGAACAAGCTTTAGAAACTTTAAGATTGTTAATAGACGAATCAGGGAAAAATGGTTTACCGGGTTGCCTGGTTTTATTAACAGGCACTGACGAGTTTTTCGAAGATGAAAGGTATGGTCTTAAAAGCTATCCTGCTTTAGCAGAAAGAGTTCTAATATCACCTGTCAATGAAAACTTTATAAGTATGAGACAACCGATTATTACATTAGAAGGATTAGATAAGGAAAGATTATTAAGTGTCATTTCAAAAATCCGAGATCTGCACGGGATTGCATATGAATGGAGTTCTTCTGAAGTTGTAAAGGATGATGCAGTAAATAATCTAATAGATGACTGGACAACATTCGGAGATTCAAATATAAGCAGAAAGCCAAGACCGGTATTAAGAGAATTTATACATATCCTTGACTTATGTGAAGAAAATCCCGGAGTTAATGTTAATGAATTTATTAAAATGAACAGCAATACAGATGTTACTTCAATGATACCTTCAATTTTTTCTAATACTTAATATAAGTTATTGAATCCTTCGACTCTAATTCATCCAAATTTGTTAAAATATGTTATTGATGATAAAAATTGGAAAGATCTTACAGACATACAAAAAGAAGCAATTCCAGTTATATTAAATGGAAATGATTGTATTATTGAAGCACCTACTTCCGGTGGAAAAACAGAAGCGGTTTTATTTCCTACTCTAACTACTGCTTCGAATAATAAAGCTGAAGGTGTCAGAATATTATATATTGCTCCTTTAAAAGCATTATTAAATGATATAGAGTTAAGAGCAAAAGTTTATGCTCCTCTTTGTGGATTGAGATCTTTTAAATGGCATGGAGATGTCAGTCAGACAGAAAAGTTAAAACAAATTATCCTCCCTCCACAACTATTATTAACTACTCCGGAATCACTGGAAGCTATACTCTTAAGAAAACCTGACTGGACAAAACTTTTTTCAAATTTACAGTCTGTCATAATTGATGAAACACATAGCTTTGCATTAGGTGACAGAGGTTCACATTTATTATCAATATTGGAAAGAATTGAATATGATATTAAGTTAAAACCGCAAAGAATTGCATTAACAGCAACTATTGGAAATCCTGATGAATTATTGTCATGGCTAGCTGGAAATAAAAGAATACCTGGGGTTAAAATTTCCGTGCAAAGTAAATTTGATAAAGAAAAAGATTACAAGATCTGTCATTTTGATGACGAACTTGACGAATTAGAATCCGGAATAAATAATGCAAGAGATCTCACTGAATATCTATATAAGTTGTTAGCATTAAAAAAAACAATTGTCTTTGGAAATTCAAGATCAAATACTGAACAAATTGCAAAGTTTGTTAATGAAAAAAATAAACTCATAAATTCCAAAAACCCTATACAAGTAAGAACTCATCATTCTTCAGTAAGTAAATATTACAGAGAACTGGCTGAAGACATGATAAAAATTAAAAGTGAAACAGGAATTAATGCAATAATAAGTACTTCAACTCTTGAACTGGGAATAGATATAGGTGAACTTGATCAGGTTATACAAATGGGGGGATTATCGAGTTCAAGTTCTTTTTTGCAAAGAGTCGGAAGGACAGGTAGAAGAGATGGTAAACCGCAATTCTTCAGAGCACTTACACAAAACAAGGAAGATTTAATTTTGATGTGTGCTTGTATAAATTTAGGATTGAAAAGAATTTCAGAAGCAATAAATTTTTCTAAAAAAGCATATCATATTTTAGTTCATCAGATTATTTGTTTAAGTTTACAAAAAAATGGTATAAGCGTTGATGAAGCATGGCAAATATTTTCCGGAGCATATTGCTTCAAAAATATTTCCAAGGATAAATTTTTACAGCTTATTGAATTCATGATAAAGAATGATTTAATAAGGGATACTGATGGTATAGTCGTTGGAGAAGTTGTGGAAAGGCAATTCTTATTTGCAAATTGGAAAAGACTTTTTGCAGTTTTTGACGGCGGACCTATGTACAATGTTGTAAATGGGAAAGAGCATGTTGGGATGCTTGATTGTGCATTTGCGCGAAGTCAGAAAATTCCATTTTTGTTTGTATTAGGCGGAATAGAATGGGAGGCAATTAAGATTAATCACGAAACGCAGCAAGTGTTAGTACATAAAACGAAAATTGGAACTGCACCAAAATGGAATGTATTTGGAAGCTTTGATGTACCTTATGAAACTGCTCAGGAAGTTGGAAGAATACTGACAGGTAAAAGTAGTATTGATTTCTTAGATAAAAATGCTGCATCTGGAATTGAATATCTCAGGAATCACTATTATAATCTCAAATGGGAAGAAAATACTTGGATAATAGAAATGGAAGGATTAAATAAAATATGCCTGTGGACATTTGGGGGGGAAAAATTGAACAGAACTATTGCAAATTTTATTGATACTGATCAAAACATTAAGTCAACTTATGATTATAAATGTATTGTCATTAAGAAAGAAGAGGGTACTAATAACACAGATCATAAAGAGCAAAATGAATTTTCCAATACAATTTTAAATTTGTTGAATCAGATATATCAGTTAATTCATGATGAAATTGCAAATAAAATAAAAACTAATATTGTGTCAGTTAATTATTCCAAATTTTCAAAGTTCATTCCTGAAGACTTATCAAAGGAAAGTATTATTGATAGTAATATGGATGTTGGTTTGTTGAAGAAAATATTTTCGGAGATTAACATAAAAATATTTAGAAATGAAAAAAATTAAATTAAAAATTTTTCCCATTAATAATTTATTTCACCACCGTTATTGGTCTTCCGGAAAGTTTGCACTCTGAAAATTTGAAAAGTAGTTTGCATTTTATTGCAAACTTTCCGGCGACCAACAACAAACCCGTTGATAAGCGTAGCTCCTTTATACCATTCTGAATTATACTTGTAATGAAAATATAATGGAATTATCTTAGACAGGATTCTGCAAAAGGGAGTTAAATATCATAATAATCCTGTGAATCCTAGATGGAACTTAGTTGAAAATCAGGAGAACTATAAATATTCTTCCGAAAAGTTTTATTTTAAAGGGATTGAAGAATTTGGATTTCTTGAACACTACATGGATGTATAAAAGTGGTTCTTTCATGAAAGGGTCTTTGTTGTTGGTCGCCAAAAAGTTTGTCAGGAATTATTCTTTCTTGAAATCGTCAAAAAAACTTTTGGAAGACCAACGACGACGAGATATAAAAAAGTTTAATAATTGTATTTTAATATTAATTTATTTTGTTAAAATTCAACAAATAATTAAATGCATTAATAATATAAAAGGATAAACAAGTGTGGACTTCAGATAAATTTTACATTTCTAAACTTTTTCTAAGATCAGATATTTGTATATAAAAAAGAAAGCGGCTTCAATTTCTTGAAACCGCTTTAAATGTTTTCACAACGGAATAATCCTTATTGTGATTTGCTTTCAAATTCTGTTTACAAATTAAATAATTAATAAATATAAAAAAATACTATTATGAAAAAAATTTTAGGTCTTGATCTGGGAACCAATTCTATAGGATGGGCTCTGATTGAAAAAGAAAGTATGGAAAACAATCTTTTATCCAATGGGAAAATAATTGCTTCCGGATCCAGAATTATTCCAATGTCACAGGATGTATTAGGAAAATTTGATAGTGGTGTTTCAGTCTCTCAAACTGCTGAAAGAACCAATTATAGAGGTATAAGAAGACTTAGGGAAAGACATTTACTCCGCAGGGAAAGACTTCATAGAGTTTTGAATATTCTTGGCTTTTTACCACCTCATTATTCTAAAGAAATTGATTTTGAAAAAAAGCTCGGTCAATTTTTACCTGAGAAAGAACCTAAAATTGCGTATAGAAAAGTTAAAAATAAATCAGAGTTTATTTTTGAAGATTCGTTCAATGAAATGATTAAAGATTTTGAAAAACATCAACCTCAATTATTAAAAAAAGATAACGGAGATCCTGCCCTTATACCATATGACTGGACGATTTATTACCTTCGTACTAAAGCTTTAAATAAGAAAATAGGAAAAGAAGAATTAAGCTGGATTCTTTTAAACTTCAATCAGAAAAGAGGATATTATCAGTTAAGAGAAGATCAGGAACAGGAAAATGAGAATAAAATTTCTGAATATTTTTCATTGAAAGTAGTTAATGTAACAGCAGATGATGCAAAAAAAGGAAAATCAGAAATCTGGTATAGCGTGCATTTAGAAAACGGATGGATTTACAGGAGATCAAGTAAAGTATCACTTGCAGACTGGATAGGTAAAACAAAAGAATTTATCGTTTCATGGGAATTAAATGATGATAATACTATCAAAAAAGATAAAGAAGGTAATGAAAAGAGAAGTTTTAGGGCAGTGGATTCAGAAAAAGACTGGATTGCTATAAAGAAAAGTACCGAAGAGAGAATTGAAAGAAGTAAAAAAACCGTAGGTAATTATATATATGACACACTTCTTCAAAAACCATCTCAAAAAATTAATGGTAAATTGGTAAGAGTAATTGAACGAAAATTTTATAAAAAAGAATTAGAAAAAATTTTAGATAAACAAAAAGAATTTCATCAGGAATTGCAGGATGAAAAAATTTACAGTAAATGTCTTGAAGAGCTTTATGAATTTAACGAATCACATAGAAATAATATTATTAAAAAAGATTTTACTCACCTTTTTCTTAACGATATTATTTTTTATCAAAGACCTTTGAAAAGTAAAAAATCTTTAATCAGTAATTGCAAGTTTGAAAGCAGGATTTTTATAAAAGACGGGATAAAAGAAATTTCTCCGATTAAATGTATCGCTAAATCACATCCACTATTTCAGGAATTCAGATTATGGCAATTTCTGAAAAACTTAAAAATAATTGAACGGGAAAAAAACGTAGACGGGAAATTGCAGTTTGATGTGGATGTCACAAATGAATTCTTAAAAACTGAAGATGATAAAGTGAAATTATTTGAATGGCTGAATGAAAAAGAGGAAATAGATCAAAAATCGTTTTTAAGATATCCGGGATTTAAAATAAAAAAGAATGCAGAAAAATTCAGATGGAATTATCTGGAAGACAAAAGCTATCCAATGAACGAAACCCGATCTAAAATTCAATCAAGATTAAATAAAGTAGAAAATATTCCTGATGATTTTTTAACAAAAGAAGTTGAATTGAAACTTTGGAATATATTTTATTCTATAGAAGATAAATCGGAATTAAAGCAAGCTTTAAAAAATTTTGCAAACAAGAATAGTTTAGATGATAATTTTACTGATGTTTTTTTAAATTTCCCAAGATTTAAAAAAGAATATGGTTCTTTTTCATTTAAAGCTATAAAGAAAATTTTACCCTTAATGAGGCTAGGAAAATACTGGGATGAAAACAATATAGATCCAAAAACTAAAGAAAGAATTCAAAATATTATTTCTGCAGTTGAAGATGAAACAATCAGAGAAAGAGTTAGAGATAATTCAATAAATCTTAGTAAAATTGAAGATTTTAGAGGATTACCTACCTGGTTAATTTCATACATTGTTTATAACAGACATTCGGAAGATGAGATCTCATCAAAATGGAAAACTCCTAATGATATTGAACTAATTAAACAACATGGAATAAGAAATCCAATAGTAGAGCAGGTGATAAATGAAACGCTTATGGTGGTAAGGGATATTTGGAAAAAATACGGCAACAGTGAAGAAAATTTTTTCGATGAGATTCATATTGAACTAGGACGTGAAATGAAGAATCCGAAAGATAAGAGGGAAAGGATGACTAAACAGATAAATGAAAATGAAAATACTAATTTAAGATTGAAATGTTTATTAATTGAATTATTAAATGACAGCAAAATTGAAAATGTCAGACCTCATTCTCCTATGCAGCTTGAGATTTTAAAAATCTATGAGGAGGGGGCATTGAGTTCAACTAATGGAGATCTACCCGATGATATATTGAAAATTTCAAAAACAGCATATCCGACATCATCTGAATTAATGAAATATAAACTCTGGATGGAGCAAAAATATGTCTCACCATATACCGGTCAGGTTATTCCTTTAAGTAAACTATTTACCCGAGCTTATGATATAGAACACATAATTCCTCAATCAAGATATTTTGACGATTCTTTCAGCAATAAAGTGATATGTGAATCAGAGATTAATATAGACAAAGGAAATGAAACTGCTTATGAATATATTAAAAGCAATTCCGGTAAATCCATTGAATTAAGCCAAGGTGGAATTGTAAATTTGTTTACTACAGATCAATATGAAAATTTTGTAAATAAATTTTATTTCAATTCCAGAGGAAAATTGAAAAAATTGCTGATGGATGATATTCCTGAATCATTTATTCAAAGACAATTAAATGACTCAAGATATATTAGTAAGGTTATGAAATCTTTAATGAGTAATATAGTGAAAGAAAAAGATGAGCAGGAGTCTATTTCAAAAAATGTGATAGTTCTAACTGGCGCAGTAACTTCAAAACTCAAACAGGACTGGGAACTAAATAATGTATGGAATGAAATTATATATCCAAGATTTGAGAGGTTGAATGAACTGACAAATAGTAATTTGTTTGGCGATTGGACAATGAAAGATGGGAAAAAAGTATTTCAAACACAGATACCCATTGAAATGGAAAAAGGATTTAGCAAAAAAAGAATAGATCACAGACATCACGCTTTAGATGCAATTACTATTGCCTGTGCTACAAGAGATCATGTTAATTACTTGAGTAACGAAAGTGCATTAGGCAAGGATAAAAAGGATGTTAAAGAAAAGAGAAGATATGATCTTAGAAATAATTTATGTTTTAAAAAATATAATGATGAAAAAAAACAAAATTATAACTGGATATTCAAAAAACCATGGGAATCTTTTACAGAAGATGCGGGAAATTCAATTTCAGGAATTATAGTAAGTTTTAAACAAAATCTCAGAGTAATTAATAAAACTATTAACTGGTATCAAAAATGGCAAAAAAATCATTCCGGTGAAATTAAAAAGACTTTTGTCAAACAGGAAAAAGGTGAAAACTGGGCGATAAGAAAACCAATGCATAAAGAAACAGTTTCGGGGTTAGTAAATTTAAAATTTACGAAAACAGTCTCGTTATCAAATGCAATATCTGATCCTGAAACGATATGTGATATTGAATTAAGAACTAAAATTAAAGAATTAATAAGTGAAAAGTATGATAAGAAACAAATATTAAGTTTTTTTAAAGAGTTAAATAATGTTTGGAAAGATAAGGATATTTCAAATATTGATGTTTTTTATTTTGATGACAATTATGTGGCATCAAGAAAAAGTATAGATGAAAGTTTTAATTCTTCAAAGATTGAACAAATAACCGATACCGGAATTCAAACAATACTAAAAAAACATTTAAGTAAATTTAATAAAGAAATAAATGGTAAGATCACAGAACAACCCGAATTAGCATTTTCAGCAGATGGTATTGAAGAAATGAATAAAAATATTTTTGAATTAAACGGGAATGTAAAACACAAACCAATCTATAAAGTCCGTATTTTCGAGAAAAAAAATAAAAAATTCATAGTTGGAATCACAGGTAATAAAAAAGACAAATATGTAGAAGCAGCTACAGGAACAAATTTGTATTTTGGAATTTATCAGGATGAGAATGGAATTAGATCTTTTGAAACTATTCCTTTTAATGTTATTGTGGAACATCAGAAACAAGGAACTGAATCAGTTCCACTGGTAGATAATAAAGGGAATAAGTTGTTGTTTTATTTGTCACCGGATGATCATGTATATGTTCCTAAACCTGAAGAAATAGAAAAAAACTTTAACGATATTATAGCAGATCTTAATAATTTTGATAAGAATATTATTTCAGATAGAATTTATAAAGTTGTTAAATTTACGGGAAATCAATGTTACTTTATTCAAACTAATATTTCAAGTTTGATACTTCCATATAATTCTATCCTGAAAAAAGGTGAATTTGGAAGTCAGAACTGCTCTGAAAAAACAGTTGACAATTCACAAATGGTAAAACATTGTTGTGTCATTTTAAATTTTGACCGCCTTGGGAATTTAAAATAAGGTAAAATGATAAAGCGAACTCTTTATTTTGGAAATCCTGCATATCTCAGTTTCAAAGATGATCAGCTTAATATTGAAATTAGAGATATCAGTATTAATCTAAATGAAACTAAAATTAAATCAGATTCATCGGAAAAATCCGAAAATGAAAATGATAAATATTTAAAAAGAAAATCCCGAAAAGAAACTATTCCTGTTGAAGATATTGGAATAGTTATTCTGGACCATCACGGAGTGAGCACTTCTCAGTATTTAATCTCAAAACTACTGGAAAATAATGTATCCGTTATCTTCTGTAATGATAAGCATCATCCTACAGGTCTTTTATTGAATCTTGACGGGAATACAATCCAATCGGAAAAATTCAAATCTCAGATTAATGCATCAATACCATTAAGGAAGAATTTGTGGCAGCAAACCGTTTCTTCAAAAATATTCAATCAGGCAGTACTCTTAAAAGAAAGAGGAGTCATTATCGGCAATATGCTTAACTGGGCAAAAAATGTAAATTCCGGGGATTCAAAAAATCTGGAAGCAAGAGCATCAGTATATTACTGGAGAAATATTTTTCCGGAAGAAGTTAATTTTTTCCGGGACAGATTCGGAGATCCTCCTAATAATTTGCTGAATTACGGTTACGCAATATTAAGAGCAATTGTAGCAAGAAGTCTTGTTGGTTCGGGATTACTTCCTACTCTGGGAATACATCACAGGAATAAATATAATTCATATTGTCTGGCTGATGACATAATGGAACCGTACCGGCCTTTTGTTGACAAAATAGTATATGATATTTTAACCGAAGAAAAAGATATGTTTGAACTTACTACAGAAATTAAAAAAGAATTACTAAACATACCTGTTGTAGATGTGGTTATTGGCGGAGAGAAAAGTCCATTAATGATAGCGGTGCAAAGAACAACTTCATCACTTGCAAAATGCTTTGAAGGAAAAATTAAAAAGATCATTTATCCGGAGTTTGTGTAATGCGGTTGGATGAATTCAGAATTATGTGGATACTGGTTTTTTTCGATCTGCCGACTGAAACAAAGAGAGACAGAATCAACTATACCCGTTTCAGAAAAGGAATAATGAAAGACGGATTCAGTATGTTTCAGTTCTCAATATATACCCGTCACTGTATGAGCCGGGAGAATACAGAAGTTCATATAAAAAGAATAAGATCAATACTGCCTCCGAAAGGACATATAGGAATATTAAGGATAACCGATAAACAATTCGGCGAAATTGAAATATTCTATGGGAAGAAGAAGAATGAAAATAAAAAACCTCCTCCACAGCAACTCGAATTATTCTGAATAGAAAAATCTTAAATGTTTAGTTAAAATAAAAAAAGGAATAGTTTTAAAACTATTCCTTTTCTTTTCCGACAATATTTTTCAGTTCTGATATTCTTGTTAAGTTCTATAAATATTAGCAACTTAGCTATAACGTGCTGTTGCAAATATTGTCAAAGAACTTTTTGAAAGCAAATCACAACATAACACTAAACTTATAATCGATGGAAACAGCTGTTGCAAATATTGTCAAAGAACTTTTTGAAAGCAAATCACAACTGCACTGTGTGATGTTTCTGTTTGGGATATGCTGTTGCAAATATTGTCAAAGAACTTTTTGAAAGCAAATCACAACCAGAGGAGTAGTTGAGTAAATACTGTCATTGCTGTTGCAAATATTGTCAAAGAACTTTTTGAAAGCAAATCACAACTAGAAACTTTGAATAATGAAATCTGAAGTAGCTGTTGCAAATATTGTCAAAGAACTTTTTGAAAGCAAATCACAACTCCTGCAGGAGTCTCATTTTGTGATGAAGAGCTGTTGCAAATATTGTCAAAGAACTTTTTGAAAGCAAATCACAACAACGTATAAGAGATACTCCCCATAGTATCTGCTGTTGCAAATATTGTCAAAGAACTTTTTGAAAGCAAATCACAACAGCCTGCCAATAGACAGTCAGCTCTCTTATGCTGTTGCAAATATTGTCAAAGAACTTTTTGAAAGCAAATCACAACCCAGAGCTGATATTGGTGTCTTGAGTAAAGCTGTTGCAAATATTGTCAAAGAACTTTTTGAAAGCAAATCACAACGTAATCTGCTTCTGACAGACATCGCATATTGCTGTTGCAAATATTGTCAAAGAACTTTTTGAAAGCAAATCACAACGTAACCCCGTTAATGTCATTCGTGAATCCTGCTGTTGCAAATATTGTCAAAGAACTTTTTGAAAGCAAATCACAACGCCATTTGAAAGATGAAGCTGATAAGCGGAGCTGTTGCAAATATTGTCAAAGAACTTTTTGAAAGCAAATCACAACTTTTCTGTTTGTGATCCCTCATACTTTTCTGCTGTTGCAAATATTGTCAAAGAACTTTTTGAAAGCAAATCACAACAGAATCTAATGGATATTATCTTGCTTCTCGGCTGTTGCAAATATTGTCAAAGAACTTTTTGAAAGCAAATCACAACAGGAAAAGTATTAGGTGATTTTTTTTTAAGGCTGTTGCAAATATTGTCAAAGAACTTTTTGAAAGCAAATCACAACAAAAAATTATAAAGTCTCATTCCCAGGGAGGCTGTTGCAAATATTGTCAAAGAACTTTTTGAAAGCAAATCACAACAAGGCACAAAACAGGATTTAGAACTTTTCGGCTGTTGCAAATATTGTCAAAGAACTTTTTGAAAGCAAATCACAACGCTTTTTGCCAATATCTTGCAACCCATCTTGCTGTTGCAAATATTGTCAAAGAACTTTTTGAAAGCAAATCACAACGAATATTGAAAGCAGGGGATTTATTAGAAAGCTGTTGCAAATATTGTCAAAGAACTTTTTGAAAGCAAATCACAACGCAGATTGGGAATGTGCTTGTTTATAAGTGCTGTTGCAAATATTGTCAAAGAACTTTTTGAAAGCAAATCACAACCTTCAGGTGTAAATGCTTTGGAATCTAAGCTGTTGCAAATATTGTCAAAGAACTTTTTGAAAGCAAATCACAACGAATACGTCCGCATATTCAATGAGACTAAGCTGTTGCAAATATTGTCAAAGAACTTTTTGAAAGCAAATCACAACATAACGGATAAATGAAAGCATTAATAGCAGCTGTTGCAAATATTGTCAAAGAACTTTTTGAAAGCAAATCACAACGGTTGAAGATGTATTGATACCTAACGAACTGCTGTTGCAAATATTGTCAAAGAACTTTTTGAAAGCAAATCACAACCATGGCGCGTCTTTCTGATCACAAGATCATGCTGTTGCAAATATTGTCAAAGAACTTTTTGAAAGCAAATCACAACCAATGAGGGAGCTTAAAGACGGCTGGGCTGCTGTTGCAAATATTGTCAAAGAACTTTTTGAAAGCAAATCACAACAATCTGAAGTATGGAGAGACACACTTGCAGGCTGTTGCAAATATTGTCAAAGAACTTTTTGAAAGCAAATCACAACTAACATGTATATCACAAGTTCTTTTTATTTGCTGTTGCAAATATTGTCAAAGAACTTTTTGAAAGCAAATCACAACATAACAATAAACATATTCTTGTATCAATCCGCTGTTGCAAATATTGTCAAAGAACTTTTTGAAAGCAAATCACAACAGTCTGAAGTATGGAGAGACACACTTGCAGCTGTTGCAAATATTGTCAAAGAACTTTTTGAAAGCAAATCACAACTACAACCCATTTACCTTTAAACCATTTTTTGCTGTTGCAAATATTGTCAAAGAACTTTTTGAAAGCAAATCACAACCATCTTCGGTTTGTTCATCATACCATTTCTGCTGTTGCAAATATTGTCAAAGAACTTTTTGAAAGCAAATCACAACCTTAGTTCATCATAGCTCATATCAAGTGTGGCTGTTGCAAATATTGTCAAAGAACTTTTTGAAAGCAAATCACAACCTTAGTTCATCATAGCTCATATCAAGTGTGGCTGTTGCAAATATTGTCAAAGAACTTTTTGAAAGCAAATCACAACGCGTTGTAGTCATTAATGATTTGAGTGAAGGCTGTTGCAAATATTGTCAAAGAACTTTTTGAAAGCAAATCACAACAAATATGCACGGGTATAACATTGTGACGCCGCTGTTGCAAATATTGTCAAAGAACTTTTTGAAAGCAAATCACAACTTTAATCATTAAGGTATGTATTTTATTTGAGCTGTTGCAAATATTGTCAAAGAACTTTTTGAAAGCAAATCACAACATCTGGGGGAGGTAGTATTTACTCCGTTTAGCTGTTGCAAATATTGTCAAAGAACTTTTTGAAAGCAAATCACAACGGAGATTAGCGAAACAGCCAGATATAATTTGCTGTTGCAAATATTGTCAAAGAACTTTTTGAAAGCAAATCACAACAAGGGACTGATTATACAGAAGACAATGTCAGCTGTTGCAAATATTGTCAAAGAACTTTTTGAAAGCAAATCACAACTCATTTCGCTGATTCCTGGATCAATATAAAGCTGTTGCAAATATTGTCAAAGAACTTTTTGAAAGCAAATCACAACGATATGTCTGTAATTTCAGCAATGAACATTGCTGTTGCAAATATTGTCAAAGAACTTTTTGAAAGCAAATCACAACTAATGGGGATTAATGATGAAAATAAAAAAGGCTGTTGCAAATATTGTCAAAGAACTTTTTGAAAGCAAATCACAACAGATTTTGATTTAGCTTCTGGTAGAATAGTGCTGTTGCAAATATTGTCAAAGAACTTTTTGAAAGCAAATCACAACTGGATCAACTGTAGATGCTGTTCAAAGCGGGCTGTTGCAAATATTGTCAAAGAACTTTTTGAAAGCAAATCACAACGATCTGACTACCATTACCTATAAGATTGCCGCTGTTGCAAATATTGTCAAAGAACTTTTTGAAAGCAAATCACAACGGGTTTTCGTTCATTATGTTCATTAATTATGCTGTTGCAAATATTGTCAAAGAACTTTTTGAAAGCAAATCACAACATCTTCCCTGTGCTTATGACTCCACTGAAAGCTGTTGCAAATATTGTCAAAGAACTTTTTGAAAGCAAATCACAACCCTGTGAAGTAAAATCAGTAATACTTACTGGCTGTTGCAAATATTGTCAAAGAACTTTTTGAAAGCAAATCACAACCTGCATCATAGAGTATAGTAATATCCTCACGCTGTTGCAAATATTGTCAAAGAACTTTTTGAAAGCAAATCACAACGTATAGGGATATATAAGCCTAAGACAAGCCGCTGTTGCAAATATTGTCAAAGAACTTTTTGAAAGCAAATCACAACAGAATTTGGAAAGTGCAAAAATGAAATCTAGCTGTTGCAAATATTGTCAAAGAACTTTTTGAAAGCAAATCACAACGAAATTCTAACTTTGAATGTAAAGAATTTCGCTGTTGCAAATATTGTCAAAGAACTTTTTGAAAGCAAATCACAACAATCAATGTTACATACCTGCCTACAATTTCGCTGTTGCAAATATTGTCAAAGAACTTTTTGAAAGCAAATCACAACAAGAATTTGTTTTGAAGCTTAAACAACAGGGCTGTTGCAAATATTGTCAAAGAACTTTTTGAAAGCAAATCACAACAGCTCACACAAAGGAAAAGACTTTGAAGCAGCTGTTGCAAATATTGTCAAAGAACTTTTTGAAAGCAAATCACAACACTCGCATCATTCCTCCGCTGTGGTCGCTAGCTGTTGCAAATATTGTCAAAGAACTTTTTGAAAGCAAATCACAACTATTCGCATAAGTTGCCGCTGAATCTGCCAGCTGTTGCAAATATTGTCAAAGAACTTTTTGAAAGCAAATCACAACTACATCTTCTGCCATAAAAGATTTATTCATGCTGTTGCAAATATTGTCAAAGAACTTTTCACCGCCGTTATTGGTCTTCCGGAAAGTTTGCACTCCAGAAGTTTGAAAAGTAGTTTGCATTTTATTGCAAACTTTCCGGCGACCAACAACAAACCCGTTGATAAGCGTAGCTCCTTTATACCATTCTGAATTATACTTGTAATGAAAATATAATGGAATTATCTTAGACAGGATTCTGCAAAAGGGAGTTAAATATCATAATAATCCTGTGAATCCTAGATGGAACTTAGTTGAAAATCAGGAGAACTATAAATATTCTTCCGAAAAGTTTTATTTTAAAGGGATTGAAGAATTTGGATTTCTTGAACACTACATGGATGTATAAAAGTGGTTCTTTCATGAAAGGGTCTTTGTTGTTGGTCGCCAAAAAGTTTGATCAAATCTACTTCTTTCTTGAAGATAGTTCTGCAAACTTTTTGGAAGATCAACAACGGCGGGAAATTAATTTTTGACCAGTCTAAAGCAATGTAGTGCTTGTAAATTTCATTTTTTGTAATTTGTTTCATAAGGGTTCCTTTCAGTTAAGAAGTTCATCACCGCCGTTGCTGGTCTTCCGGAAAGTTTGCACTCCAGAAGTTTGAAAAGTAGTTTGCATTTCATTACAAACTTTCCGGCGACCAACAACAAACCCGTTGATAAGCGTAGCTCCTTTATACCATTCTGAATTATACTTGTAATGAAAATATAATGGAATTATCTTAGACAGGATTCTGCAAAAGGGAGTTAAATATCATAATAATCCTGTGAATCCTAGATGGAACTTAGCTGAGAATCCGGAAGATTATAAATATTCATCTGCAAAATTTTATTATAAAGGGGTTGACGAATTTGGAATACTTGAAAACTATGTGGATGTATAAAGGCGGTTCTTTCATGAAATGGTCTTTGTTGTTGGTCGCCAAAAAGTTTGTTAAAGGGTACTTCTTACTTGAAAATTGTTCAACAAACTTTTTGGAAGATCAACAACGGCGGGAAATTAATTTTTGACCAGTCTAAAGCAATGTAGTGCTTGTAAATTTCATTTTTTGTAATTTGTTTCATAAGGGTTCCTTTCAGTTAAGAAGTTCATTTTTCTACGGAAAATCGTAGCTAATACGAAAATAATCCGTACTAACTCAAATTGAAAGTGAGCCCTTTGTTAATTTACCGACGGCGGAAAAAAAGTTTTCTCTTTATCAGAATTATCCCAATCCATTCAATCCTGCTACTACAATAAAATTCGATATCAGAAGCTCTGCCTTTACACAACTCATAATTTTCGATGCGCTCGGAAGAGAGATTGAAACACTTGTAAATGAAGATCTGAAACCCGGAACGTATTCGTTGACATTCGACGGGAGCAAATATACGAGCGGAGTTTATTTTTACAGATTGGTTTCGGGGTATTTTGTTGAGACGAAGAGGATGCTGATGGTGAAGTAAATTTGGGATTTGGGTTTTTTGTTGCGTACTTATTTTTATTGTTTCATGATTTTACCAATCTAACCAATTAACCAATTAACCAATTAACTAATTAACCCATTAACTAATTAACTCCTCTAATTCCTATCTATTTTGCCGGTACTTTTTGCTTGGCAAATGATCTCAATTTTGACTCTTCTTTATGACTCAATTTCTTACCATTATTTATTTCTGTTATTTTAATTTCAGAAGGAGTTTCTTTTTCCGATATTTTATTTTGCGGTATTTTCTCAGTTAATTCAATAGCCTCATCCAGTCCTTTGAATATGCTATTTTTTATTTCAGCTGAAGTTCTGCACTTTTTCATTTCTTATTTAATATATCTTTAATTAATGAAATCTTTTTCTTGATCAATGTTTTATCCTTTGCAGTTAGATTATCTTTTTCATTCTTCTTTAAAAGTGAGATTAAATATATGATTTTGTATTCCTCGATGTCTATATACAATACTCTGATTCCTCCTCTTTTACCTTTTCCTTTTATGCTCCATCGTAATTTTCTTAATCCTTCAGTACCTGAAATTACATTACCGATTTTCGGATTAATTAGTAAATAATTTTGCAAGTGTCTCAATTCTTCATCATCATTTCCGGTTTCACTCCAGAGATTATCAAACTCCAAAGTGATGACAAACATCCTTTTCATAGATTCTGTAAATTATTCATCATTGCCTAATTCAAATTAATACCATCGGCTGAAAAAATATAGTAATACTAAGTAAATTTCAAACCATATTTAGGTTTTGGGATTTTAAATTTCAACTGCCTTCGCAGAGTCCTCTCTTTAAAGATTTTCAAACCTTGCAAACATTGACGGAGAATAACTCTGCGGAAACGACATGAAAGCAGCGAGTTTTTGTTGAAAAATTTATTGTATAATATTCGATTCCAGTCCTTATTGCAATCATTTCTCAAAATTTAAGATTTAAATATAGTTTTTAGGAGCGAGGATCGGGAAAATTTCTTTTTTGATTTATTAGTTACTCTTATTAGTTTGTCTGCAAGAATAAATCATAAGAGAAGGAGGGAGTTTTTGATAAGACCACAATTAAACCGAAGTAAGATTCATTTTAACATTTTTATAAAATAATTTATTAACTTCCGGTGAGTTTGCTGAGACAAAGAGTATGACCATGCTGAAATAATTTCAAATTTCAAATTACAGCTAAAGTTCTAGTAAAGTCAGGACTTACGTCCTGACGCATTAAACTTATAACTTCAAATTATATACCCTAATACTTATAGGATTGTCAAAGTAAATACTGATTGGCAATTTTAGCTTAATGAATCCGGATGGTATCTGCGTCAGGACGGAAATCCTGACGACACTGAGTCAAAATCGAGCGACAAATTAAAAAAAGTGTCCCTGTACAGATAATAAATTTTTATTTCCCGCCGTTATTGGTCTTCCGGAAAGTTTGCACTTCAAGAATTCCAAAGATAACTAAATTGCATTACAAACTTTCCGGCGACCAACAACAAACCCGTTGATAAGCGAAGCTCCTTTATACCATTCTGAATTATACTTGTAATGAAAATATAATGGAATTATCTTAGACAGGATTCTGCAAAAGGGAGTTAAATATCATAATAATCCTGTGAATCCTAGATGGAACTTAGTTGAAAATCAGGAGAACTATAAATATTCTTCCGAAAAGTTTTATTTTAAAGGGATTGAAGAATTTGGATTTCTTGAACACTACATGGATGTATAAAAGTGGTTCTTTCATGAAAGGGTCTTTGTTGTTGGTCGCCAAAAAGTTTGATCAAATCTACTTCTTTCTTGAAGATAGTTCTGCAAACTTTTTGGAAGACCAACGACGACGAGATATAAAAAAGTTTAATAATTGTATTTTAATATTAATTTATTTTGTTAAAATTCAACAAATAATTAAATGCATTAATAATATAAAAGGATAAACAAGTGTGGACTTCAGATAAATTTTACATTTCTAAACTTTTTCTAAGATCAGATATTTGTATATAAAAAAGAAAGCGGCTTCAATTTCTTGAAACCGCTTTAAATGTTTTCACAACGGAATAATCCTTATTGTGATTTGCTTTCAAATTCTGTTTACAAATTAAATAATTACCGCCGTTGTTGGTCTTCCGGAAAGTTTGCACTCTGAAAATTTGAAAATTAGTTTGCATTTTATTGCAAACTTTCCGGCGACCAACAACAAACCCGTTGATAAGCGAAGCTCCTTTATACCATTCTGAATTATACTTGTAATGAAAATATAATGGAATTATCTTAGACAGGATTCTGCAAAAGGGAGTTAAATATCATAATAATCCTGTGAATCCTAGATGGAACTTAGTTGAAAATCAGGAGAACTATAAATATTCTTCCGAAAAGTTTTATTTTAAAGGGATTGAAGAATTTGGATTTCTTGAACACTACATGGATGTATAAAAGTGGTTCTTTCATGAAAGGGTCTTTGTTGTTGGTCGCCAAAAAGTTTGATCAAATCTACTTCTTTCTTGAAGATAGTTCTGCAAACTTTTTGGAAGACCAACAACGGCGGGATCGTAGCTATTACGAAATTAATCCGTACTAACTCAAATTGAAAGTGAGCCCTTTGTTAATTTACCGACGGCGGGAAATTATGATATGAACTAATTTATTAAAGATCAAATGATAAAAACTAAAAATCTGATATTTACAATCCTACTTTTAACAATACTAATTCGTTTATTCCATATAAATTTTCCAATGGCAGGATGGCACTCCTGGAGGCAAGCAGATACTGCATCAATTGCAAAAAACTTTTATCTAAATGATCACAATATATTATATCCTCAAATAAATTGGGGTGGAAATACTTCAGGATATGTTGAAAGTGAATTTCATGCTTACCCTTATATTGTTTCATTATTATATTCGATTTTTGGATTTAATGATATGTTTGGAAGAATTGTTTCAGTGATTTTTGCTGTATTTACTGTTTTTGGAATTTACTTACTTGTCAGAATAATTATTTCAGAGAAAACAGCGTTGTGGGCAGCTTTCATTTATACAATTTTACCCTTGAATATATATTTTACAAGGTCTTTTATGCCGGAATCTTTAATGCTAATGGCATCTGTTTATGGAATATACTTTTATAATGAATGGATAGAAAATAAAAGGAATAAAGATTTTATCTTATCTTTAATATTTATAACTCTGGCAGCTTTAGTAAAATTACCCTCACTGTATCTGGGACTTCCCTTATTATTTTTAACCATTAATAAGTATGGAAAAACATTTTTAACTAACTGGAAAATATGGCTATATGTAATATGTGTTTTTATCCCAGTAATATTATGGTATCACCATTCACATCAGCTCTTTCTTCAAACTGGTCTAACTTTTAGCATTTGGAATTTTGGTGTTGATAAATGGGGTATGGTTGATCCACTATTTACTTTGAAATTTTACAATGATATCTTTTTTAAAAGTATTGCAGAAAGACATCTTACTTATGCCGGGTTCATTGTATTTATAGCCGGATTGTTCGTTAAAAGAAATAATCCAAAAGAAAAGCTATTTGATTGGTGGTTAATAGGAATGTTAATGTTTATCTTTATAGCTCCTCAAGCACATCTTGCTCAGGAATATTATCAATTACCTTTTACCATTCCTGCTTCGGTTTTTATTGCAAAAATTTTTTCAAAGTATTTCAGAACTCTTCCTTTTAAAAGTACATTCTCAGGTACTAAGAAAATAGCAATTTTTCTAAATATATGTTTGGTAGCATTGATTGTGTTGAGTTTTCTTAGAATGAGAAATTTTATGAAAAGTGAAAATTACGATGGAATTTCATTTAGAATTGCTAATGAAATTGATCTAAATACTGATAGAAATGATTTAATTATAGTACCTTCCAATGGTAATCCAACATTGTTGTATTTGGCTGATCGAAAAGGCTGGGTATGCAATTCGGATGAGCTTTCAGAAGATTTTATAAATCAAAAAAAAATGTCCGGTGCAAAGTATATTGTATCTGAAAAAAGTGTATTCAAAACTGAATCACAAATGAAAAATCTTGAATATCTTCTAAAAAATAAAAAATTGATAGCAAATACAGATGAATACTTTATTATTTTATTATAATATAATGTTTTCAAATCACCGCCATTGTTGGTCTTCCGGAAAGTTTGCACTCCAAAAATTTGAAAAGTAGTATACATTTTATTGCAAACTTTCCGGCGACCAACAACAAACCCGTTGATAAGCGAAGCTCCTTTATACCATTCTGAATTATACTTGTAATGAAAATATAATGGAATTATC
>CALMST010000015.1 GCA_937872315.1 uncultured Ignavibacteria bacterium
GGCAAAATCATAAGTATTTCTGTAGGTCTTTATTTCTGTTAATCCTGTATGAGAGAAATTCGTCACCTGATCCTGCGAGTTATAATTATAATCCGTTATCAAAGTATCAAACCCAGATATTATATTCCACATCTTTATCACTCTCCCTCTAATGTCATAGCGGTAGTATTTGAAATTCCAGTCATCGGTTTTTCTTGTCCGGTAAGCTGTAGCGGCAAGATTTCCTTTTGTGTAATTTAAGGCTGAAGTATATCCCGTAACTCCAGTAAACAGATTAGTCACAACTGAGTTTGAAGTTGTGTCATAGACATTAATCGTGTAATAGTTGGTAGGTTGGGATTGTTCACTTTGCGTTCCGTCAAAAGGGCTGTCAATGTCAAAAATACCGTCTCCAATTCCTGTCAGTCTGTTTAATCCGTCATAGTTTCTGAAAGTGTACAAAAAACTATTTATATTTCTCTGGTTAGCGTCCTGAGAATAAGTCAGATTATTACTGTTATCAAAAATAAAATCAGTCTGACCCGCATCGGGAGTTATTCGTTTTATTTGTCTTCCATAACCGTCGTATGAATAATAGATGTTTTTATCATTTGGCGTTTTCACTTGTGTTACTCTATAAAGACTGTCGTATTTATAATCTGTGATCAGCGATGTAGAAGGAAAGTCTTCTTCCGGAGCAGGTATGCTGACAAATTTAACCTCTCTTATAAGATTTCCGACAGCATCAAAATATTTGTCAAAAGGATTTCCTTCTTCATCCGTGAATCTTTGTTTTTCAATTACATTTTTAACTGTCCCGAAAGTATATTCTAAAGAATCATAATAGGAATATGAATTCAGAGTTGAGCTTGTATCGGCATTTTTTGTTTTAATGAGTCTGCCTAATCCGTCATAAGAAAATTGTGTATATTGATCCAAAGCATCGAGATTTTCCGCGGGCTGGTTCAAATAATTAAACTTATATTCATAAGTATTAGAATCTGAGTTACTTGTAAAAATATCTTTTTGTTTTACATTCCCATATCCGTCAATAGTATATTGAATCCTGTTGTGGTCGTTGTAAAATGAATTTCGAATGGAATAAACATTAACCTTATGATTTTGGTCGTCATAATAATACTTAATCGTTCCACCTTTTATTATAGGCTCATATAGTGTATCAGATATATTAATTTTACCTGATACAGTTAATATTGGTGAATCATTTAATCTCCAAAGATCTGCCTCTTCTTGAGTAGTAATGTTTGTAAAATTCATTTTAAAGGTTTGATCTGGAATTGGATGTACCGGTGGTCCTAAGTCTCCTCTTACTAATAAAGCTTTTAGAATAACTCCCTGCCCATTTAAATTTTCAATCATACTTTTTATGTCAAAAATGTTTGATGAGTTAGGAGTAACGTTTATTAGTTGAGAAGCATTATTTACAGAAATATTACTTTTGTCATAATTTAAAGTGAATGGTTGGTTTCCACATGAAAAAAGACTATGATTGGTAATACTATCTACTGGAATTAATCGAGTATAATATGTACCTGTTGGATGTGTAAATCCTCTAATACCAACTTTTAAATTTGCAAAATTAATGGAATCAAAATTGAGCAAATAATCTGAATTTTCCAAAGCAAAAAAAGCATCCCTCCTTGAAGTATATGCGCTATTAGTTGCATTAATATCCATTCCAAAAACAATACAATCATCATAATCATTATCAAGTGTTCTATGGTTTTGAGTATACAATACATGATTGGCAGGATAAAGATAGTTGTAAAAACCCCAGCCATTGCTTCTAAAAATAACAGTATCATTAATAAATTTATAATTAATTATAACATTTACACTATCAGGAGTTGTTGAAAAATCACCGGGTAATGTAATAGAATTTATTCTATGTATTGGCTGATAGATAAACTGAGTAATATATTTATTTTGATCAATTATTTTAGAAGGACTACCATCAAGAGTATACGATTTATATGTACTAGAAAGCGTATCTCTAAAGCTACCATTAATTTTATAATTATCAGTTCGAATAGGAAACCGATAATCCCAAATTTTTTCGTTTTCATTTAATTCAGTTCCATTATTGTATTTTACTTTATATTTTAAGTAAGGTATTCCGGAAGGTTCATCTGTTTCCGGAATTGTATTTTTATTTACTTCACTTAGACTTATCGGATTATAAAAGAATTTTGTTTCTTGATCATTTTTTCGTATTAACTTTAGATTTCCTTCCTTATATGGAAAAGTTCCCGTTTCTTCAAAAATATAGAATCCATTTGTATCATTTTTACAATATTCATATTGAGTTTCAATGTAGCTGGTAAAACTCGGGGAGGAATAAATTTTTTCAGATTTAAGCTGTTTGTAATATCCAAGAGATGAAGAAGTATCTTCATTAATATATTCGAAAGTTTTTTTTGACAATCGATTGTCTAGCGAATCATATATGGATTCTTCTATGGTCTGATTCAATTTATAATAGTATGAAAAAGTTAATCCAGGATCAACATTAAAAAAACTGTTAAATTTCTTATGCCAATAATTTCCATAGAAAACGGAATCTTTTCGAATAGAATAATTCTTAAAAGGATCAGTTTCTTTAGTTTCTATAGCTGGTTGATCTGGATTTCCATTCTTATAGGTGTATGAATAATTCCAGAGATCAAATTGTGACACTCCAGGATATACTATTTTTCTGGAGCTAATTAAGAATGAGCCATCAAATCCTCCATTTGTTTGGTTAAAATTCCCCAATTCGTAAGAATAAATTATCTTCTTTAAAGAAGCATTATTTGTATTCAAAACATTTTCTTCAACAAGCTTTGTAGAAGCATCAGAATCAGGATTATAAGCAAAATGATCATTTGGATTATAAAGTGGATAAATTCTGTATTCTTTTGATGATTTTAAGTTACTCGGTGTAATATCCCAAGAGGGTTGATTAGAATATAAAATTATTTTGCTTGAATTATATGCATCTTCTGAGTTAATAGGATTACTTAATAAATCTGATCTATTTTCAAAAAGTGTGTAAGAATAAGTATAAGAAGTTACAGACTTTAAAATATCAATTGAATCTCTTTTATTTGCAAGCATATTAGTAAAAAAGGGATCTCTGCCATATCCTCTATAATAGTTAGAGTTTAGAGTCATAATATGGTTATCCGGATTCTGGAAAAAAGATTGAAGAAATATATCCATAGAATCTAATGCAAAATATTGATATTTCCTTTTCAAACCTAAATTGTTTTTAACAAAGTTAATTCCGCCGTTGTTGGTGTTCCAAAAAGTTTGCATATTCTAATTTAAAAAATTTATTA
>CALMST010000016.1 GCA_937872315.1 uncultured Ignavibacteria bacterium
CAATACCCAATACCCAATACCCAATACTCAAAAATGTATTCCATTAATAAATATAAGTTTCTATTTTATGAACTAAGTTCTATCAATGAAAAGTTTTAATTAAACAAAATCATAAATGAAAATAAAATTCTGCGGTGCCGACAGGACTGTAACCGGTTCTCAGCATTTACTCGAAATTAACGGAAAAAAAATCCTGCTTGACTGCGGATTGTTTCAGGGAAAAAGACAGGATGCATATGATATTAACCGGACTTTTTTGTTCGATCCAAAGGAACTTCATTGTGTTATACTCTCACACGCCCATATTGATCATTCGGGAAATCTTCCTTCGCTATATAAAAAAGGTTTTAACGGAAGTATTTATTCCACTACGGCAACAAAAGATCTTTGCTCAATTATGCTTCTCGACAGCGCTCACATACAGGAAAAGGATACAGAATATGTTAATAAAAAACGCCTGAAAAAAAACCTAGCGCCATTCAAACCATTATACAAAATGGAAGATGCAAAAAGAGTTCTGGAAAATTTTAAAACAGTTTCTTACAGAAAGAGTTTTTGTATTGATGGTCTTAAAGAATGTGTATCAGTTGAATATTATGATGCCGGTCATATTCTCGGTTCGGCAATGATCGTAATGACCATAGACGAAGGCAAAAGAAAGATAAGATTTGCATTCACGGGAGATATAGGCAGACCGGGATTACCCATCATAAAAGATCCGGAATTTATTGGTAATGTTGATTTTATAATTTCCGAATCGACATACGGCGGGAGAGTTCATGACAAATCCAATATGATGGACGATCAACTCGGATCTGTCCTGAAAGATGCAATTTCACGCGGCGGGAAAACCATCATCCCGGCATTCAGTGTCGGAAGGACACAAGAAATAATTTATTCGCTGTCAAAATTATTTGAAAAAGGTTCAATTCCGCCAATTCCGGTATTCATAGACAGCCCGCTTTCTATCAAAGCCACAGACATATTTAAACTTCATCCCGAATGTTATGACAATGAATTTGCTTCAATGATCCTGAGCGGTATAAAGACATTCGAACTTCCGAATCTCCGTTACACACAAAGTGTTGAAGAATCCAAAAGTCTTAACTTTATTAACGAGCCTTGTATCATAATCTCAGCTTCCGGAATGGCTGAATCCGGAAGAGTACTGCATCATTTAAAAAACAACATCGAAGATCCGAAGTCAACCATACTGATAGTCGGATATATGGCAGAGCATACACTGGGTAGAAGGCTTATTGAATCAAGAGATTCTGAAAACTCAATTGTGAAAATATTCGGAGATGAATATTATGTTCATTCCAGAGTTGTAGTTCTTAATTCATTCTCCGCGCATGCTGACAGGGATGAACTGCTCGGTTATTTTGATAACTTTGACCGGGATCAGATGCAGAAGATATTTCTTGTTCACGGTGAACTCGATCAGCAGGAGGCTTTCAAGGACGGTCTTCGCAGCATGAATTTCAAAGATATTGAAATACCGGTAAAAGGTCAGGAAGTGGATCTTTAAAATTACTTCGATTTTTATTCTGTCTGATTTCAATTTAAATCTGTAAGCCGGATTATTTATACCGGCTTTTTTTAGTATAAATTTCATTTCTCTTATCGATTGATCTTTTATGATCATCCGCTTCAATGTGTAAAACTAATTAAAAAATTTTTATTGAGTAATGACACCCTCTGCATAATACAATATCCCGAATCTCAATTTCCAAATTTCAATAATATATACTGGTGATTATTTTAAAAAAATTTCTTTGGAAGTTCTGAAGTGCATCTGTATTTTTGCATACACTTTCCTGACAGAGAGAAATATAAAAATATTTAAAATTATAAAACTCATCTTCACCACCGGCATAATCCCAAATTTCTCTGTCAGAGATCCGGATGGTGAAGATCGAGTTTTTTAACATTTTTTAAATTAGAAAACTTTTTTATAAAATTTAAAAATACAAAAATGAGAAAAATCCTATTCGTTCTGATAATGCTGACCTGCTCTTCTTTAATGAGTCAGGTAGAAAAGATCGGTGAGAATGTATATTTGTATTCACAAAAATCCGTAGAGAATGCTGACAATTGCGGAGTTGATAACAGTTTCAATCCGGAGATCCATCAGAATCTGACTGCTCCGATAGATGCTTCAGCCACAACCTATATATGGCCGTTTGATGAAACACTGGATAACGGCGTAAATATAGTAAATTATGTTGATAATCTTTCAGGAAGCGGTATTAAAGATTATGATGACGGCACCTGGTCATATAACGGACATAACGGCACAGACATTTGCCTGCATAATTTCAGGCATATGGACAGATGTATCAGGGTAAAAGCCGCAGCTGCTGGGACAGTGGTTAAGATCTCGGTAAATAATTTTGACAGAAATACCGGATGGGGAACAGGTCTTCCGGCAAATCTTGTACAGATCAGACACAGTGACGGAACTTATGCTTTTTATTATCATTTTATGAAAAATTCCATAACAGTAAAACTCGGAGAATATGTTCAGCAGGGACAGACAATTGGGTATGTGGGAAGTTCAGGTAATTCAACCGATGCTCACCTTCATTTTGAACCGGGTTATTATACAAATAATACGTGGGTAAAAAGGGATCCGTGGCAGGGTTCATACAATCACAGTGCATCTCTCTGGCAAAGTCAGTATTCATATGTCGGTACCAGTCCTTTTAAAATTATAGATTGCGGAGTCTATACTTCCGCTCTTACGGGTGGTAATATGGACAGCATCGGAAATTATCTCAAGGAAGGAGTATATCAACCGAATACCATAAGCGGATATGAAAGCAAGATTGGATTCTGGATGCAACTTCAGGGAATTTATACGGGAAAGCAGGTCAGGTTTCAGTTATATAAATCAAACGGCGTTTTGTTTTCCGAAACATATTTTTATATATCCAATAATATTCAGTATTCTTATTACTACTGGACACCGGATTTTAATCCCGGAATTTCCGTCACCGGAGACTGGTATGTCAGGGTACTTTATGATAATGTTGAAAAGTACAGATGCTTTTTTAATGTACAGCTTCTTACCAGCAACCGCCCGAGACTGTATCCTGTCGCCGCTAAATGTTTCAGAAAATCAATATTTGTTCAGAGAGATACTCTCAGAGTCCGGCCCGTAAGAAGCGGTATGCAGTATGATCTGCTGGATGCACCATCTAATGTAACCATAACTCAGGATTCAATTATCAACATAGCTTCATTCAATCAGACTTACAGAGAAAGGGAATTCAAAGTAATTGCCAGCATGGGAGGAAGCGCTTCTCTAAGGGATACTATGATCTATAAACTTATTGATACCACGAAAAATGTTAATCAGTTCAGCACCGTAAAATCACTTGAGCTGAACGCAAAACTGCAGGGATTCTGGAACGGCAGCAAAATGAACGAAGATACAGTGACTTTATATTTAAGAGCTCCTTTGAGTCCGTATAATATTGCGGACACTGCAAAAGTTGTTTTGAATCAGAACGGATATGCTCTTGCTAATTTTTTTAACATCAGTTCGGGAGTTAATTATTATCTTGCCGTCAAACACAGAAATTCAATAGAGACCTGGAGCAGAACCACTATGTCATTTACTTCAGGTAGTCCGATCACTTATGATTTTACAACTTCTAAGAACAAAGCTTACGGTGATAATCAGATCCTGAAAAGCGGTGAATATTGTATTTACGGAGGTGATGTGGATCAGAACGGTTCTGTGAATTCTGTTGACATACTTAGTATATTCAACAATGATCTTGGAGGTTTTCATACTCTTTATGAAATAACTGACGTAACGGGAGACGGTCTGACTGATCTTGATGATGTAATTCTTTCGTATAATAATTCGAATGCATTTGTAACAACGATGAGACCTTAATTTCAGTTATTTGTGTAAATCTACGGGTTTGGATTTTCTTTTTACTAAGACATATAGTGTTTGGTAAGATCACTCTCTGATAAGCAGATTGACGTGACGGAATAATTAATACCGGAATATAAAAACCCGTTTTATTTTTTTAAATCTTTCAGTTTCTCAAGAAGCCATTGTTTATTTACGACAACGTCATCCTTAATTAATTTGTCTGTTATGCCGATCTCAGTTTTGTTGTATTTATCTCTTAATTTAAAAATTGAATTAGTATAATTGAGAAATTTCATATTACTTTTTTTATAACTTTCTGAGACTGATTTATTCTTAGCGAGGAAATGTTTTTGAGAATCCATCAGATAAAGAAACATTTCAAAATCATTTTTTTCATAACTGATTATTATCTGCAGATTTTTAAGAATATATTTAAGCTGAAAAGTATCTATGGTGATCTTATTGGAATACTCAAGCGCAGGATCAAATTCATTTTTTGAATAATGAAGATAAGCGAGAGAATAGTTTTTAAAATTTTCCTGAAGTTCGATATCTGTTTTTGAAAGATAATCTTTCAGCAATTTTGAGATCAGTTCAGGTTTTTTTAAATATCCGGCAGTTTTCACTGTCATTAGATAAAGAGTTGGGATTACTTTCCCGTCTTCCTGAGCAAATATTTTCTTCTCAACCAGGTGTTCAAATATATAATACAATTCCAGATTTTTATTGACCGAAACATCTTTGCAGTTATCCAGTGCGCTCCCAAGATTTGCATAAAGCCCTCTCATTGCCGCTTCAGAAATATATTTATCATTCTTAAAAAGAGTATCTCTGAATTCAAAATAATACTTTATATCTTGAGGATTAAGATATGATTTCATCAGCTTGAAAAATATAACCGCTGTTTTGTAATTCTTGTTATCTCCTTTACTTAATTCTTCTATGTAACTGTCCAGATTTTCATTTGAAAAAACCGCTGCTGCAAATAAATCTATAAGATCATTACCCGTTTTTTCATTATATTCGGTTTTTTCTATATAAATATTATTAAAATTATTACTGAACTTAGCCATAAAATTAATGATCATCAGTTCGGCATTTTCGGAAGCAAGTAATTTTGTCCGGTCTTTAGGATTGAAGGCTTCCAATTCAAACCGGCAGTATTTTATATCAAAATAATCTTCATAATAGTTGTGATAAAATTTTGAAGACTTAAAAAAAGTCTTTTCGATAATATTGTATTTATTCAGGAAAATATTTTTAAGATTCTTACCGGAAAGTTCTTTTAACAAATGTTTCATTCTCCCGATCTCATCTGAATTAAAATTCTCAATTTCAAGAAACCTTTCAGTTAATTTAGTAATGTCATATATAATGTTTTTAAAAAGTCCGTAATTATAATCCTTACCGGGAAACAGTATTTTCCATACTTCTTCTTTTTCCAGTAATTTATTGTCAAAATCAGGTGCGTATTTTTTTATAATTGAAAAGAGTTTAATGGTATTAGTTCTTGTATTAAAATAAGGTGAAGACAGGAATGATTCGAAACGCTTCAATTCTTCTTTATTCAGGGTTCTCATTATTTCTAGAAATGTGGACTTCTGCATTTGAGGTTATTGTGTAAATGGAATGTTATAAAAGTATAAAATATTGCAAAAATACTCAGAAATTCAGATTATTGATACCTATTAAAAAATTTTACAGGGTGTAATTCCCGAATAACTTTCTTTGTTTGAAAATAATTTTGAAAGTAATTTTGTACTGTTCTTTAAAATAACCCGGTCAGTTGATTGCAAGCTTCTGATCATTAAAGGCATCACCGGTATGTCGGTTATTTTAAAGCTTTTATAAATTAAATAATCTAAAATGAAAATTACAAAATTTATTGCATTCACAATCTTATTGTTTCTTTGCATTCAGAATCTGTATTCACAAAATTTATTCAAAGATGATTTTAATTATCAAGTTCTTGACAGCCTTGAAGGTACCGGCGGATGGGTCAGAGCAGGTGTAAATTTAACATCAAATGTTCTGGTAAAATCACCGGGACTTTCTTATCCGGGCTACGCGGGATCAGGAATCGGCAATACGGCTTATCTCTCAAACATAGGTGAAGGTGACAATGTTTATCATTCTTTTTCATCACAGGCATCCGGGAAGTTATATTTGTCTTTTATGGTCAGGGTGGACAGCATGACATCAACTGCTACAACGGGTTACAACATTTGTTTCAATCAATCTACCGGCGCGACTTTGTTCAATACAGCATTATTTACCAAAAAAGTGTCACCGACAACTTTTAATTTTGGGATCAGAAAATCATTGAGTACCAGTTACAGCAATACAGTTTATAATACAAATACAACTTATCTGGTAGTTTTAAAATATTCATTTGTAAACGGTAACAATAATGACAGCGCAAAAATGTATGTATTCAGTTCCGGAGTTCCCGCAATTGAACCTTCAGTACCAAATGCGTTTGCAACCGACAGTATTGATGCGGTGAATATAGGATCGGTAGTACTTACAAACAGCTATGCACAGAACGGTTCATTGAAATCTTCATCCGTTAAGATTGACGGAATAAGAGTCGGGCTTTCCTGGGCTACAAGTTTACTTTCGGGAATAGAACATGTATCAGGTACAATTCCGGAAGAATATTCACTTTCCCGGAATTATCCAAATCCATTTAACCCGGCCACAAAGATCGGATTCAAAATTCCTGAAGAAGGAAATGTAAAACTGCAGATCTTTGATATAACCGGCAGGACAGTTTCACTTATTGCAGACGGGAAATTTTCACCCGGAGAATATTCCGTTGAATTCAATGGCGAGAATTTATCAAGCGGGACTTACTTTTACAAAATGGACTATAATTCCAAAAGTCATACAGGCAGCAAGCTGATGAAAATGACTCTTTTAAAATAATTAAATGAAAATTTCAAAATCTGAGGATTTCTGAGTGAAGCATATTTTCGAAATCTTTATAATTTAAAAATTATAAAACAAACAATGAAAAAAATCAAATATCTGCTATCATAAACTTTTTTGCTTTCTGTATTTTTTAATTTAATCCGATACTACGAATGCAAACTGGAAAACAAATGAAATTCAAAACATTCAACAAACTCAGGAAACTCAAAACTCTGTGTCCGATTCTCTTCCTGAATGAGTCACAGAAGACTGGCTTAACAATCTAAAGGCCGAAAACGGGAACAGTATATTTGAAGATCAGGAAAACTCAGGAGTATCAGGACAAACACCTGAGGATCCTCAAGACGATGCATTTCAGCGATAACTTTTTAACGGTCAGACCTCCGGAAGTTTTTTTGGAAGGTCGGTTATGTAAATCTTAAATGGGGCGGGAAGCAGCTCAGATGTAAATGGAAATAATCTGATAACTGATAATGTGGTTAACAGAAGCTATCCACCGGAAAGCGGACAATTCTCCTGGGAAGTCAAATCAGCGGTTCCCCCAACAACCGGACAAATTCATTTCTATTTGTTAATACCAGTAAAGCCGCTGGTTTTATATACCTTAGCCGCTGGCTAAAGCCAGCGGCTATGATTTAAATTATTTCAATGCTAAATAAATTATTGCTAATAGTTATTTCTTTATAGATAATCTGTCCTGCTAAACTATATAAAGATATAATTTAAGAAATTTTTGCCGCCAAAGCGAATGAATTTCCGGCAATTTATTTTTATAACCAGCGGGGGATTTTTCTTTGCTTCTTCCTTTTGATCTTTCAAAAGAAAGTCGGTTAGATTTTTCTATATTCAGATAAAGAGTAATTTTTATTAATCGTTTTTGTACAAGATTGATGCATTACCCGGTATTAGCCGGCAATTGGATATCGGTCTTATCCTTATTGATCATGTGACAATTTCATTACATCCGGAACCACAGGTTTTTCGTCAGGTAGTCCTCCGTCTGTAATATCATATTCAGGAGCGAATGCGGGTATTCCCTGCACATTCAGAAATCCCGGCTGGGCTTTTACCCAGAGGGACATTTTCTGTTCATTTGCATAAGCTATAAGCCTGTCTTCAAGATCTTTTACAACTTCCGGAAATTCCCCGGCTACATTATTTTTTTCACCGGGATCTTTTGATAGATCAAACAATTCCGTTTTACCCGGCAGTGTCGCAAGTTTAATAAACTTCCAGATTCCTTTTCTGACGGCACCCCGGAAAAATTCAACATTTATCAGAATATCATCATGAGGAGAAGGTTTGCTATCAGCGATTGTTCCCCAGGCATTCATTCCGTCAAAGGGATGATTCTCATCTCCCGAGCCGCCGGCTGCCGCCAGCAATGTCGGCATGATGTCCACGTGATGAAGCGGTTCATTTATCACTGCGGGTTTCAATACAGCAGGCCAGTTGATGAAAGCAGGCAATCTAACTCCGCCTTCATACAGCGTGGCTTTGCCGCCGCGGAAATCACCGTTGGATGCAGGCGGATGAACAGCGCCTTTTGTACCCGGAGCATGAACTTTCATGTTTTTTACCCCGCCGTTATCTGTTGTGAAAAAGATGATCGTATTCTCAAGCATTCCTTTTTCTTCAAGAGCCTTGGTTATCCTGCCTATCTGTTTATCCATTTCAGTGATCATTGCCGCATATATCTGTTTCTCTTTCTCAGGGAAAATTTCCTCATAAGCTTTTATGCTTTCTTCAGGCGCTTCAAGCGGTGTATGAGCCGCAAGTGATGCGACATAAAGGAAAAGAGGATCCTTTGTATCATGCTGATCGATAATATTTACAGCTTCATTTCCAATGAGTGTTGTATAATAGCCTTCCTCCTTCATGAACTTCCCGTTTCTCTGCCAGTCAATGATACCGCCGCGGATCTTTGTGTAATAATCAACTTCACCCATAACATTTCCATAGAAATGATCGAAGCCTCTGTTCTGCGGCCAGTATTTAGTATCAGCGTGACCTAAATGCCACTTTCCCGCCATAGCTGTTTTATAGCCGGCATTTTTCAGCGCCTGCGGTAAAGTTAATTCATCCGTATCCAGTCCGTAAGTATGTGAAGGGAAGATCACTACAGACTGCAGGCCATAACGCATCGGATATCGTCCGGTTAATAAAGCGGCGCGGGCAGGTGTACATAGAGGCAGCCCGTAATAGTCCTCCAGTCTGACACCTGTATTTGCAAGTTTATCAATATTCGGGGTTTTGATTTTGCTTCCCCGGTAACCGAGATCGGCATTACCCAGATCATCTACAAGCACGATCACTATATTTGGTTTTCCGTGAGGAAGGCCGGGTATGTTTTCTGAATTTTGTTTTAGATCATCGCCGTTAGAAGTCATAATTTATTTAGCTGATTATTGGATTTTTAAAATGATTTTGATTTTTATATTGATAGTGAATTAATTCTATTGATTTAATAAAGTTTAATCAAGTCATTTGTTGTAAATTAAAGAGTCAGGATCCGGTGTTATCCAAATTGTTTTTATATTAACAAGAAGTTAAAACAAATTTAAAAAACATAATATATAAATTTATTTTTATACAAACCCGCCTGTGATAAATTTTCTTTTTGAATTTGACCTTTCAAAATAAAGCCGGTCAGGTTTTTCTATATATTACTCAGATAAAGAGTAATTTATATAAATTTTTTTGGACAAGAATGTAAATCCCGTATATTTCCGCTGAAAAAATTACAGACTGAATGCGGAAAAGTATTCTAAGCGAGCTTATTGGAATTAAAGGAATCAGAGGAATTAGACATTAAAGCAGAGTTTCCAGGATCCGCCGATGACAGCTTGAAAGGAAAATGCCAGATCAGATCCGTATATGAATTTACCGAACCTGTACTGATATTTTATTACTTAAACAAAATGACCTCAGAAATTTGTCTTCTTAAAAATTCTCACCGAGATAAACAATGGAAGGATTATCCATAGAAGCATAAACAGGATCGAAACTGCTTTTCCCAAAATGCTTCCGAAGAATTTCTGAAATGTTGCTCCCGTAAATCCCATCAGAGCAGAAACATCAACCTGTAAAAGCATTAAGATCCGTCCGAGATCTATCGGATTGAGAGACGTAAGAATGATAATGAATCTGTCTATGGGATAATCATTGAAAAAATAAATCACAAGAAAAACCAGACCGTCAAAAATTATTGTCAGATAAAGCCATATTATAATGGATAAGCCAATGCCTTTGACTTTGTCTTTGTTTAAAACAGATGATAAAAAGGCAAGAGCAGTAAAGATAAAAGTTAGACTGATGCCGGTTACTATCAGATACAATCCGGACAGTGACAGACCATAAAGCATTACGGGAAAACCCACACCAATCAGAAATCCGAGTGACAGTGAAACCGACAGAGCAAGGTATTCAGCTCTGAAAATATTTTTCCTGTTGACCGGCTGAGTTAGCAGGAACTGTATGAACTCCCTGGAATTATAAAAATGTATAGTTCCGAAGATCAGACATATCAGTGGAATAATAAACAATATCAAATTCAGTATCGTAATGACCGCCTTTGAGGAATCATGACCAATGTAAATAATTGAAAAGCTCATTACCATCAGAATTATAGAATAGATAAGTATAAACTTATTTCTGAGAAGATCAAATAAAATGTATTTAAAAATTTTTTTGTCCATTATTAATTTAAGTATTTAAATTTTCGGGGACTTGCTCAATACCCTTGTGATGGCTTTTCCCAGTCTCTCACCCGAACCGTTTTTAATATCCTTCACGGGCAGATTCAGTTTGACTGAACCGTCAAGCAAATAAATGATCCTGCCGGCAAGTTCATCCATCTCGGAAATAATATGAGAAGAAATAATTATCAGTTTATCCTTTTTCTTTGTTTCCAGAATTTTTGTTTTAATGATCTCTGTAGAAAGCGGATCGAGGCTTGCGGTCGGTTCGTCAAGGATCAGTATTTCCGGATCGAACAAAAAAGCAATAGATGCAGTCACTCTTTGTTTGTAACCACCTGATAACTGACCGAAATATTTTTCACTGATCTCATGTATCTTAAACTTTTCAATCAATTCCTCATCGGTCTTCTTAAAACCGTTACGTATATCTTTCACAATATCAAACAGTTCCCTGACCTTCAGATTCTCCGGGTAATTGGCGATCTGCGGCATGTAGCCGACATTGTTTCTGTAAAGATAACCGTCTTTGATATCGGTACCGCTTATCAGTATCTTACCGGATTCAGGTATTACGAGACCAAGTATTGATTTAAGTAAAGTGGATTTTCCCGAACCGTTAGGTCCCATTAAAGCAGCGACCTGACCTTTTTCAATTTTAAGATCAATGCCCTTCAGGGCTTTAAATTTTCCGTAGCTCATGTGCAGGTCTTTTATCTCTATCATTATGGTCTGTCAGTTGAATTTTATTTTATTCATTTCGGGACTTTCATCAATAAGTGTTTCCGGAATGATCACGGGCATGGCTTTTTCGGTAACGTCAATTAATTCCACAATAAAACTTCTCAAAAGGATTATACTCTCAGGTACTTTATCAACTATCATGGAATAAAGGCTAACAGGTCTGTATGGCACATCGCCTGTTCCGTTTTTATCAAGATCATATCCGTCATATTTATCCCAGTAATTTCCTGAATAGAAATTGGCATTTTTTGAACTGTTGGATGAAACGTCGAAAGTATTATTAAGATAATTATTTTGTGTGAATTTATTATCCATGCAATTTCCGAGTATCTTTGTTGCCCATCCGTTGCTGTTGAATTCATTGTTCTCTACGTTTATCTGGTCAGATCCTTCCATATAGATTCCGGTTGTATTCTTATAAAACAAATTTCCTTTGACAAGACTGCGGGTAATGTCTTTAAGAAGAAGACCGTAAGAAGCCGGACCCCAGTTATCTTCAAATTTATTATCTGTCATTTCAATATTCCGGGAATACATAACAGCCACTCCCGCGCCGTTTTCCCTGAAGAGATTATCCCTGTAAACATTGCTGTCGGAAAACATAAAGTGCAGGCCGTATCTGAGATTATTGTGACTGTAGTTACCGGTCATTGTTCCTTTTGTTACAAACTCAAAATAGAATCCGTCCCTGTGCCCTTCCGCTTCATTATATTCTAAATTAATGTTAGTGCATTTCCACAAATGGACACCGTTGCCTGATGAGGTTTCAGTCTTTGCCTGTCCCGATATTTTATTGTTTTTTATTAAACAGAAATTTGCTTTTGCAAGGTATATTGCGAAGAAAGTATCTTTAAGAATATTATTTTCTATTACACAGTGATCCGAATTATCTATTTTTATAGCTGAAAGATCTTCCATATAATTTACACTTATATTTCTGATCTCCAGTCCGGTGATCTTTACATGATCCTTCTGAATAAGAAACCCCTGATACTTGTATTCAAGATCAATTACCGGATGATCTTCACCGATGATCTCTATCTGTTTATCGATCACAAGATTATTTTCATTATAAATATCTTTTTTAATAATGATCCTGTCGCCGTCAATGCTTTGCCGGATAGCATCTTTGATGCTCACGGTTTCACAGTTTTTACAAACTATTATATCCCTGCCCGATGCAACATCATAAAAAAATATTAAAAATAAAAATATGTATGAAATTTTAGCGGTCATTTTTTAAATAATCTTTATTTAAATCATCCCAGTCAAGCAATTCTCCGTCATAATCTTTCTGATACTTTTCAGCATCGGTTTTATTTTTAAAAGCTGAAATATTCTCTCCCATCGGGCTGTGTAACTCAGGGCTTATCAGATATGTTGCGGAAGTAGCATCAGTAATAACACCGGGTTCTGTAAAGTTGATAATAAAATATTCATCAATGTCTTCCGGATCAATATTATTCTCTTTTTCAAAATTCAGCATGCATTCCGCAGCATCAAACTTGATCGACTTTCCTTTTTTGGTGAAAATCAATGCTCCGTATTTCTGATCGGTTATGATCATTTTACAGAATTCGCACTGGTCTTTACCATACTCAATCTGTGAAATTTCCTTACTGCAGGAGGACAATAACACCAATACTATTATAAAAAAATTTAATTTAAGTTTCAGCATTACCGGTCCTGTTAAATTTAAATTCATATATAAGCACAAGTATGGCAATTATGCCGGCTGCAAAGAGAATGTATCCTCCGGTTGCCGGCATGGAAGAGGCATTGAAATTCAGCAGTTCCTTAGAGCCGATCAATGGCGGCTGATAGTTCATTCCCGGGACTTTTATCGCGGCAGTGGGATCAAGATTATGACCATAGTCATATTCCCAGGTCCAGAAGTCATACATTCCGACTGTCCCGATCAGCACTATTAATATTATCCATGAAAGCAATAAAGAGCGTTTGTTAAAAATAAAAACTATCATGCCGAAGAGAATAATGAAACCGATTATGTAAGGCATTAATCTTAATTCTTCAATTGAATCCGGCTCAATGGTTTTCATGCCTATATAGTGATTCAGTCCGTTAATAATATTGAGATCACCTGTGATCTTGCTGAGCCAGATCTGCATCCCGAGTCCTTCAGGATATTGAGGAGCTTCAAGGGATATGTTCCATAGCGGGACAAAGTAAAGCGCGATCAGACTTAAAGCAATGATCAGTATTAATATTCTCGAAGATTTTTTCATTTATGATATAATTTATAACATTAAGTCTGTACCACCGGGACACGAAGACACTAAGTTGTTGTTTTAGGATCTTTTTTATTTTAACAGTAAAGATCTTAGTGTCTTTGTGACTTAGTGGTAAGAAAACTTTAAATCTATTTCGTTTCCGTTCCCAGCGAATATTTGACCGGTACATCAGAATCTTTTGCTGAAACTCTTATATAACCCTGCATTTCCTGGTGGAGAGCTGAACAAAAGTCAGTACAGTACATAGGAAATATACCTGTTTTATAAGGAAGCCATTTAATTGTACAGGTTTCACCTGGCATGATCAGCATCTCTGAAGTCTGATTTCCCATGATCGCAAATCCGTGAGGTATATCCCAGTCCTGTTCAAGATTTGTGACATGAACATATACAGTATCACCCATTTTTATTCCTTCCACATTATCCGGTGTAAAGTGAGACCTTGTGGCTGCAATATACATATGTACGACATTTCCTTCTCTTTCGACCCTGCTGTCATTTATGCTTTTTATGGCATAAGGATTTTCATTTTCCTCAATTTTGTAGATCTTTACAGAATTAGGCGAAACCAGATCTGCTGGAATACCCTGCGCGTAGTGAGGTTCACCTATTGTGGGAAAATCTAATAACAACTTCATCTTATCTCCGGAAATATCAATAAGCTGAGCGGACTGTGTAAGCTCAGGACCTGTAGGCAGATATCTGTCCTTGGTCATTTTATTAAGCGAAATCAGATATTTACCCCATGGCTTTTTGCTGTCGCCTCCGGGAATGGAAAGGTGTCCGACAGAATAGTAAACAGGGATCCTGTCAACCACTTCCTGTTTGGCTACGTTCCATTTTACTATCTCTGAAGATATGAACGCTGAAGTATATGCAAATCCATTGTTATCAAATTCAGTATGCAGAGGACCGAGACCCGGATTCTTGACTTCTCCCGCAAGAACGGCGTCATATTTTAAAACAGGAATGCCTTCCACATCACCGTCAAACTGTTTGCCGTCAATTGCAGCTTTCATTTTTGTGTAAGAGAATACCGGAATTACAGTAGCTAATTTTCCTCCGCCCACTATATATTCACCCGTCGGATCCACATCCGCACCGTGAGGAGATTTAGGACAGGGAATATAAAAAATGCATCCCTCGAGTTCATCTGGTTTTAAGGTTTTTACAGTAGTCATAATTTCCGAAGTAGCCAGCTGTTTTGATTCATTCCATACATTATGAGCATATCGTGTATTCATCATAGTGCCTTTTCCGCCGGCGACAAGCTCTTCAACTTTCTTCCAGTTGACAGCCATAATAAAATCCTTATCTTTCTGAGATGCTTCCACTTCAAGCAAAGTATTAGCTTCCTCAGAATTATAACAAGAGAAGAAATACCATCCGTCAGACGGACCTTTACCCGAGTGACTGAGATCGTAATCAAAGGGAGGAGTTATGATCTGAAAAGCGAGATTCATACTTCCTTTTTCTTTATCAACTTTAATGAATGAAATGGCTCCTCTGAAATTTTCCTTATAAGAATCAATCGGAACATCACGGTTCTCCACCGGTACGCTGAACCTTGTCCCGGCAACTACATAGTCAGTATTTGGAGTAGTAAACGGTGAAGAGTGGTTTCCTGCGCTGTTTGGAATTTCAATGATCTCAACAGTTCTGAAAGTAGTAAGATCTATACGGGCTATTCTGGGAGTATTATTTCCATTAATGAAAGCCCATCTTCCGTCCGGAACACCGTCGGTCTGTGATAATTCTGTATGATGAGCATCATCCCAGGGTATGAAACCATACGAGGTATTCAGCATTGGTTTGGTTTCTTCAGTATATCCATATCCCTTTTCAGGATCGACAGAGAATACCGGTATCACCCTGAATAATCTGCCGGAAGGTATTCCGTAAGTAGAGAGCTGACCGCTGAATCCGCCTGAAATAAAATAGTAAAATTCGTCATACTTGCCTGGAGCAACATAAACTTTTTCTGCTTCATCTCCGCTGAGCGAGGGTCCGGTCTTTTCCTTGTCAGAGCATGAACTGAAGCTGACCACTATTGCAAATGCAGCAATTGCAAACAACACTACTGCAATATTTCTATTTAAGTTTTTCATTTTGAATTCTTTAAATTATTTAAGAATATTTTTGAATTGGTACATTATTTTTTGTCATTGTTCCTGAAAAATTCAAGAATTGCCCTGGCATCATCTTCCGTTACATTCTGAAAAGTCATTGGAGTAGGATATTCACCTGACATCGCCATGTTTTTTGCGATCATATTCTCTTTTAACATCTGCTCCGGATTCAGGATCTGGTTCATTATCCATTCGGGTTTTCTTCTTTTTGTAACGTCCTGGAGCGGAGGTCCCACTAATTTATTTCCGATCTGATGGCACTGAACGCATTTTATATCGAAGATAGCTTTGCCTTTTGCAACAAGTTCCGGATTAATAGCCGAATCAAGCTTGACTTCAGTTACCGGTCCGATACCTTTTTCAGGATCATTGCCGCTTCCGCATCCGTTTATGATCAGAAAGGATGTAAACAGCATTGTCATTAGTGTCAGGATAACTCTGGTTTTTAGATTTTTCATTTTGAATTATTTATTTTTTGTAATTTTTTTTAATATTTTATTTTCAAGTAAAATTGCTTTTGGAAAGAGAATGTTATTTTCAAGATGAAGATGAATATGAAAATCAAATTCAAATTCATCAAATAATTTTAACAGATCATTTTTAATTCTTATAGAACCTTTGATCTTTTTAGTATCCATAAAAGATTTTTTAAGCAGAGATACTTTTTCATGAGCGGAAAGATGTTCTTTCTTCATTACAAGGACAGGTTTTTTTATTAATCCGAAAGGAGCTATTTCAAAATCGTTTTCCATGTATTCTGAATCTGCCAGCCTTTTTATGTAAGGAAATAAAAGCCTCTCCTCTTTCTGCATATGAATTTCGAAGTCTCGCTTCAGTTGCTCTAATATTTTCAGAGCGTCTTCATTATTGTCTTTAAAGATCTTTTTGGAATGTTTCAGCATTTTAGGAAATGTCTTTCTTATGAATGCATGATGATTTGTTTCAATATAATCACATAAAAAATCCAGACTCCATTCATTTACTTTGATCTCACCTGTATATGCGCCATTGATATTTTTCAATTCTTTGATAACTTCATCAGGTTTAATTTTTACGTATCCGCATGCCTCTTCCAGTGACCTGCCCCCGTTAATGCAGTAATTAATGTTGTGTTTTTCAAAAACAGAAGCAGCCTTTATGTTATTAATAATGATACCGGAAAGTTTAGAATTTTTTGTGTAAGTCATCTTTGTAATTTTTATCTATTACAAAAATACACGGAAGATATTTAAATGTGTTTGACTTAGGTCAAGTATAGTTTATATGTTCATAAGTATGAAAGATCATGAAACACTATAATCTTATAATAGAAGATCACAATTTTCTTTTGCAATTTTTTAAAGGTCTGATTTTTTGTTTCATTGATTAAGGAGAAGGCATTCTTGGGTGAAGAGTGATGTGTTAGCTGAACTTCTTTTTTTCATTTAAATTTTTATCCGTTCCTTCCGGTCAATATAAGATAAAGGTAAGGAATTTGAATAAAATATCAAGATGAATTCTAAAAATAAACCCGACTATTTTTTTATTTCAGATTACAGAATCTCATTCAGAATTCTTTAACCCGTTCCCAAGCCGGGGCTTGAGAACGGGGTTTGTTGAAGAATGCTGTTTTTAAATGTTTTAATTTTGAATCTTTTATCCGCCGTGGCGGCTTCGAAGCAAAATACTTTTTTCTGTCAGTCAGGAGCTTGTGAA
>CALMST010000017.1 GCA_937872315.1 uncultured Ignavibacteria bacterium
TAATACCTAATACTTAATACCTAATACTTATTACTTAATACCATAATCATACATCCTGTAAGTCTTATAAACCTTCGCTCCGAGCTTTTCCGCTGTCTGCTTCATTGCATAATTATCTTCAAGCACCCATGAGATCTCTGCGCCTTTTATTCCTCTTTTATTTGCTTCACGGATAATGTTTCTGTAAAATATTGCATCGATCCCCTTTTTCTGATAATCTTTTTTTACGCCCATGATAATGACTCTTAGTCTGTCTATTTTTTTCTTATTAAACAAAAATTTAAAGACACCAAACGGAAATAATTTACCGTTGAGTCCTTTTATGGCCTGATTAATATCCGGCAATGCAAGTGAGAATCCCACGGTTTTTCCGTCTATTTCCGCGAACTCCACATAAGCCGGTTCCACTGCCAGTTTAAGATTAGCGGCTACAAACATGAATTCTTCTTTTGTCATCGGCACGAAACCCCAGTTTTTTTCCCATGCATCATTGAATACATCCATTATCCTAAGGACTTCATTTGTGAAGTCTTTCATATTAACTTTCCTTACAGTCAGATTTTCTTTTTTAAGGATCATATCGCTTATGCGGTCAAGTTTTTTCATCATCGGCTCATTGTTTACAACGTCTTTACTGATCCATAATGCGTGCAGGTCTTTGGCTTTTTTGAATCCGAAGGATTCAAGTAATCCGGAATAGTATTCCGGATTGTAGGGCATAAGCATGACAGGGGGTTTATCGAAACTGTCGATGAGCAGTCCGCACTCGTCATTTATCGATGGATTCACCGGTCCCCGGAGATTATCCATTCCGTTCTCTTTTGAAAACTGCACCGCTTTTTCAAATAACTTATTTGCGACTTCCTGATCATTTATGCATTCAAAAAATCCGAAGAATCCGGTTTTGTCTTCGTGGAATTTATTGTGATTATCGTTGATGATACCTGCTATGCGGCCAACTATGTTTCCGTTTTTTCCGGCAACCCACATTTTAAGTTTTGAGTGAGTATATAAAGGATTTTTCTTTTCGTCTAGATTATTCTTTACGTCAAATCTCAGCGGCTCGACCCAGTATTCATTGTCTTTATAAAAATCATATGGAAAATCTATGAATTTCTTTTTATCCGATTCAGTTTCTACTGAAGTGATTTCTATGTTGTCTGACATATTATGTTTTAGCTGTTTTTAAATTTTATCTGAAAGAAAAAAATTATAACCTGAACTTTAAATTTTGCTTATAACTTCTTCCACATGTCCCGGTACCTTTACCTTTTCAAACACATCCTGAATTTTACCTTTCTCATCAATTATAAAAGTTGTTCTCTCTATTCCCATATACTTTCTGCCGTACATGCTTTTCTCCTTCCACACTCCATAGTCATTCAGCATTTCAAAATTTTCATCCGATAGCAAAGTAAACGGCAGATCATATTTAGTTTTAAATTTCTGATGTGATTTTGTATTATCCTTGCTTACTCCTATTACTACGGTATTTTTCTTATTTATAATTTTAATATTATCCCTGAAACTGCATGCCTCAGCTGTGCAGCCTGAAGTGTCATCTTTAGGATAGAAATAAAGTATTACTTTTTTTCCTTTAAGATCCTTTAAGCTGACTTTTTTACCCTCATCACTTATTAGCGAAAATGCCGGGGCTTTGTCTCCTGCTTTTAACATGGTTTGAATATTGTTTATGTTTTTATTTATAATTTTAAAATGAAATTAATTATATGATTTACCCTGCAATTGTATCCCATCCCGCCTTATCAAAATTTCTCTTAATGACTAACGCTGCGCTTATCCCTACAAGTATAAATACCGCACCGGCAAATGTCTCCCCGAAGATTATTTTACCTACACCAAACAGGAATGAATATACAAGCACCACGCCTGCAAACCAGTTAATGAATAATAGAAAATATCCGCTGTCTGATTTTACATGAGGCATTTTATCTGAAACTTTCTTCCAGCCGATTCCTCCCGGATGAACTTTTGTATAAAATGACTCTAACTTTGCTTCTGTTGTTGGTTTTGTAATATAAGCTGTTACAATCCATGCTATAGTAGTGATCGGAACAATTATATACAGTGTTTCCGGAAATTTAATGTCGAATTCACCAAAATATAAAACACCGTAAACAATAAAAGGCGTGACAGTTGCTATTATCTCACTGATCGCATTTACTCTCCACCAGAACCATCTTAAAATAAGCACAAGTCCAAGTCCTGCTCCGCACTCTATTACAAAACTCCATACACCTGAGATAGTTGTCATCTGAGTTGTGATTATCACTGATAAAAACATGAATACGATTGTCATTAATCTTGAAACTGACACATAATGCTTTTCTGTTTTATCTTTGACAAGAAATCTTCTGTAAAAATCATTAATGAAGTATGATGTACCCCAGTTAAGATGAGTCGCTATTGTGGACATATACGCCGCAAGGAACGCCGCAAGTAAAAGTCCTTTTAATCCCGGCGGAAGAAAATCATTCATTGCCTTTACAAATCCCAAACCTTTGTCAGCATGCGAGAGATCAGGGTAAAGTATAAGAGCGCACAGACCAACTATTATCCAGGGCCATGGTCTAAGACAGTAATGCGCAACCTGAAAAAACAAAGTTGCATAAAGAGAATTTTTCTCATCCTTTGCGCTCATCATTCTTTGCGCAATGTATCCGCCGCCGCCGGGATCCGCTCCCGGATACCAGGAAGCCCACCATTGAATTGCTATAAATGCAAGAAAGGTTGAAACTGTCATTGCCAGTATTCCGCCGGCGGAAGTTGGAGTAATCTCAGTTGTGATATCAGGTGTGAATTTCATTGCCCAGTCAGGAAGCTTTTCCTGCATTCCTGCAATTCCGCCTACTTCAGGTGAATTAACAACCAGTACTGCGAGTATGATACATCCTGCCATTGCAAGTATAAATTGAAATGCATCTGTTACAGCCACTCCCCATAATCCTGAAAGCGCTGAATAAATTGCAGTCAGAAGCATGCAGCCTCCGACCCAGTAAATAACATTATCCGGAGTTACATATTCGGGAAACATTCCCAGCAATATCTTTATCATGGCAAGATTAACCCAGCCCATGATTATCGTATTCATGAATATTCCCATGTATACAGCTTTAAATCCTCTTAGTACTGCAGCTGGTTTTCCTGAATATCTGAATTCAATAAATTCGACATCAGTCAGTATTTCTGCCCTTCTCCATAATCTTGAAAAGAAAAAGACCGTTAGCATTCCGCCTATCAGCATATTCCACCAGAGCCAGTTACCTGCTATACCGTTCTGCCCGACAAGTTCTGTAACAGCAAGCGGAGTATCAGCGGCAAAGGTAGTGGCGACCATTGAAATACCCGCAAGCCACCAGCTGAGTTTTCTTCCCGAAAGAAAAAAATTCTCCGTAGAGCCGCCTGCGCGTTTTGAATAATAAAGTCCTATGGAAAGTGAGATCAGAAAGTAGAGAAATACAATTACCCAGTCGATTAATTGCATGAAAATTAAGATTTGTTAAAATTCAGGTCTAAAAAATTTAACTGCAATTTAATTTATGTTTGTATAAATTGAAATGTAAATATTGCAAAAACAGTAATAATTTGTAAAATATTTATTCAAAACGGGAATTTTTATAGGCAATATTTCATTTACCATTAAAACTAAAAACAAGGAGATAAAAATGGTTTCAAAAGTTCTATTAACAATTGCTTTATTATTCACACTTACCTTAACAGCTTTTTCAAATGACAGATCAGAAGGTTATAATGTCGGAGACCAGGTCTCAGACTTTGTAATTGCCAATTATGACGGCAGTCAGTATTCAATGGCTGAAAACGGGGCAAAAGCCACTGTCATTATTTTTGTTTCCACGGAATGTCCGTTTGTACAGCCTTACACCGAAAGACTTATTAATCTGCAAAATGAATTTGGTGACAAAGGTGTTACGATCTGGGCTATTAATTCCAACAATACTGAATCAACCGACGAAGTAATGAATCATGCCAAGGAAAAGGGTTATAATTTTCCTGTTTTAAAAGATCAAGAAAGTGTTGTTGCTACCCAGTTTGGAGCATCAAGGACTCCTGAGGTTTTTCTGATAGATAACAGTTCTATGACCGTTATGTATCACGGAAGAATCGACGATAACAAAAATGCTTCTGACGTAACTTCTAATGATCTTCAGAATGCAATTAATGATTTCCTTGCGGGAAATGCTATTGCTGTCAACGAAACCAAGGCATTCGGCTGTTCAATTAAAAAATAAATCAATCCGTAAATTGTTTTTAAAGGCTGAAGAATTTCTTCAGCCTTTTTATTATTACTTAAAATCTGTTTATGAAAACCATACTGATATTATTATTTACAATATTCTGTTTTACACGATCCTATTCACAGGATCTGATACCCGCTGATAAAAATACTCTGGACAGTATAAAAGAAGCCGGCAAAGGTAAAGTCATACTTTTCAATTACTGGGCTACATGGTGCAAACCCTGTGTCGAAGAGTTTCCTGATCTTTTAAAGATTAATGAGGAATATAAGGATAAGGATTTTAAGATAATCTTTGTGTCTCTGGACTTTGGTAAGAATTTCCCTAAACAGACAAAAGAGTTTCTTAAAAAAATGAATGTGGATTTTACTACATATTATAACAATTTCAGCAGTGATGAAGAGCTTATAAATTATATGGACAAAGAATGGGAAGGAAGTATTCCCGGTACATTCATATTCGATAAAGAAGGTTCATTGAAAAAGTCTTATATTGGTAAAACCAGTTATGAGGATTTTAAAAAATCCGTTGATAAATATCTGAATTAAATTCCCTTAAATTTGTCTTCAATAGTATCCGGAATCAGTATCTACCCGGTTAAGTCTTTGGATCCGGTCGAACTTAATGAAGTTTCAATTTCTGAAAGATCTTTGCTGCATGACAGAGAGTTTGCAATATTTGATGAGAACGGAAAATATGTTAACGGAAAAAGAACTCCTGAGATCAGCAAGCTCAGGGCAGCTTTCGATCTTGATAATTACAGGATAGAATTAAAAGTTGAGGGTGATGAAACCATTAATGTTTTTCATCTCGCGGGAGAAAATCTTAGTTTAAATAACTTTTTATCTGATTATTTCGGGTATAAAGTATATTTAAAGCAAACCGCTGACGGAAGTTTCCTTGATATACCTGTTTATAGCGGTCTTACTATTTTAAGTACATCATCTCTGGATTCCCTTTCAGAATTTTTTCCTGAAGTTCCGGTAGAGCTTATGAGAAGGAGATTCAGAGCAAATATCGAAATATCCGGAGTAGAAGCATTATGGGAAGATAAATTATTTGACAAGCCCGGAAAGGCAGTTGAATATCAGATCGGTGATGTCAGATTGTACGGACTCACTCCCCGAGCAAGATGCATTGTACCAACCAGAGATCCGGTTACGGGAAATACTTATCCATATTTTACAAAAGAGTTTGTCAGATTCAGAAAAAATTCTCTTCCGGAAAACTCTTTACTTCCCGAATATGAACATTTCTATTTCCTGTCAGTCGATACTTATATTCCTGACACGGAAAACGGCAAAACAATTAAAACAGGTGATAATATTGAAATAATCGGGATTCGCAGTTTAGAAGAATTTCATATCTAAACTTTCAGCATTATTTCCGGAAGTTCCTTTTTAGTAATGTCCGGAACTACTGCATCTTCTGCGGGATAACCAACCGGAATTAGAAGGTATGGCTTTTCATTGGAAGGTCTGTTTAAAATTTTCTGAAGAAAATTCATGGGAGACGGAGTGTGGGTCAAAGTTGCAAGTCCCATATTCTGAAGAGCTGCAAGTAAAATACCAGTTGCCAATCCGACCGATTCATTTACATAATAATGTTTCTTCAATTCAGTATCAGTCTTTATAAAATCAATTTTAAATACAACAATTAAGAAAGGCGCTGTTTCGAGAAATTCCTTATGCCAGTCAGTTCCCAGTGGCGCAAGATCATCCAGCCAGCTTTGAGGCATTCTTCTTTCATAACTTTCTTTTTCTTCTTTCTCAGCCGCTATTCTTATTTCTTTTTTGACTTCGGCTGATTCTACAATGATAAATCTCCATGGCTGCTTATTTGCGCCGGAAGGAGCAGTACCGGCTGTCTTAATTGCTGTTTCAAGTAATGCTATATCAAATTTCCGGTTTGAAAAGCTTCTTATACTTCTTCTTTGTTTCATCACTTCATAAAACTCTTTAGCTTTTTTAAGACTTTCAGATTCGCTTAGTTTTTTATGCTTATATCTGATAAAATTATATTCCATGATAAATGTTAAATAATAAATTTTAAATGATAAATATGAAATTCTTAATATTCAATTCCTGATCAATGAATAGATCCCTGTATCAGTAAACTTTCCGTCAAACAGATAACTGTCCTTTATATGTCCTTCTTTAATAAATCCCAGCTTTTCCAGAAGTTTAACGGAGCCTGTATTTTCCGGATCAAGATTTGCTTCTATGCTGTGAAGATTCATTTTATCAAAAGCAAAATCGGTAACGGCAGAAAGCGCTTCAAACATAATTCCCTGTTTCCAGTGCTCTTCCGATAGTTCATATCCGATCTCCCCTCTTAAATGCTCTTTTAATATTCTCCATACTCCACCTGTTCCGATCAGCTTATCCGAATCATGAAAAGAAATACCCCATCGTATCCCTTCCCTGTTCTTAAATCCATTCTTCACCTGCTCTATCATTTCATAAGCTTCCGGGATTTCCTTATAGGGATAGTGTCCGAAATATTTCATCACCTCTTCGCTTTTACGGATCTGAAATATGTCTTCAGCATCATTGTATGTGATTTCCCTCAGAAGAAGTCTTTCGGTTTTCAAAACCGGAAACTGATCAAAGACATCATCATTGAATTTCCTCATCAAAAAATTTTTTAAATTAATTATCTGATCTTGATGCCGACCATGTTTTTAGGATCGACTTTTTCAGTAAATTCAGAATCTGTTAATATTCCGAGTTCAATAGCAGCTTCCCGCAATGTTTTATTCTCTTTGTGAGCTTTTTTGGCGATCATGGCGGCTTTCTCATATCCAATATGCGGATTCAAAGCAGTAACGAGCATAAGTGAATTTTCAAGATTCTCATTTATCTCTGAATAGTTTGGCTCAATTCCCGATACACAATTTACATTAAAAGATTCACATGCATCACCAAGAAGCCTTGCAGAATGAAGGAGGTTATAGATCATCACAGGTTTATATACATTCAGTTCAAAATGTCCGCTCATACCGCCTACAGTGATCGCTGTATCATTTCCTATGACCTGAGCGCAAACCATTGTGATTGCTTCCACCTGGGTTGGATTGACTTTCCCCGGCATGATTGACGAACCCGGTTCATTTTCAGGGATTAATATTTCACCAATTCCGCTTCTGGGACCGGAGGACAGCATTCTTATGTCATTTGCTATTTTCATCAAACTTACGGCAAGAGTTTTTAAAGCGCCGGAAGTCTCTACTATTCCGTCATTTGATGCAAGAGCATCAAATTTGTTGGGAGCTGTTTTAAAAGGATATCCTGTCAGCTCTGAGATGTTTTTTGCAACAAGCACATCATAATTTTCAGGTACATTGATACCGGTACCTACAGCCGATCCTCCCAGCGCAAGCTCGGATAAATGTTCAAGAGTATTCTTTATTGCTTTCACACCGTGTTTTAATTGTGAAACATATCCCGAAAATTCCTGGCCGAGTGTAAGCGGTGTTGCATCCATAAAATGTGTTCTGCCTATTTTTATTACATTCATAAAATCATTTGATTTTTTTTCCAGCGTATTTATCAGTCTTTCGGTTTTAGGTAATGTATTCTCTGAAATCATTTTATAAGCGGCAATATTCATTGCCGTTGGAAAGGTATCATTTGAAGACTGGGATTTATTTACGTCATCGTTTGGATGAATGAACTTCTTCTCATCTGTAAGCTTTCCACCGTTCAGGACATGAGCTCTGTTAGCTATTACTTCATTCACATTCATGTTTGATTGTGTGCCTGAACCCGTTTGCCAGACTACCAGAGGAAACTGGTCATCAAGAGACCCTGTAAGTATTTCATCTGCAACCTTCGAGATCAGTTTTACTTTATCTTCTGAAATGACATTGCATTCTTTATTTGCTTCGGCAGCTGCTTTTTTTAAAATTGCAAATGCATGTATTACTTCAATTGGCATTTTATTTGCGCCAATCTTAAAATTCTCAATTGATCTCTGAGTCTGAGCTCCCCAGTATTTATCGGAAGGAACTTTCACTTCCCCCATTGTGTCTTTTTCTGTTCTGTAATCCATTTGATATTATTTTAAAATTTATTTTTGTTTAATAAAAAATCCGCAAAGATCTTATTAACAATTTCTTTGCGGATTAGTAAATTTGGAACTAACAATGGTATGTTACTTTATTAAAATCATTTTTTTGGTTTCATTATTATTATCAGTCCTGATACTGTAGAAATATGTTCCGCTGGATAAATTCGCTCCGTTAAATGAAACTGAATAATAATTTGCCTGTTTGAACTCATTGTTTATCAGAGTTGATACCAGTCTTCCGCTGACATCATAAATGCTGAGACTAACTTTTGTATCAGCCGGCAATGTGAAATTAATTTTTGTAGTCGGATTAAATGGATTAGGATAATTCTGACTCAATTCAAACTGAACAGGAATTCCAACCACAACTTCATTTTCAAGATCATAGTATTTGAAATTACCGTTAAAGTCTATCTGTTTAAGTCTGTAATTATATTTACCGATCTCCAGATTCTTATCAGTGTATGAGTAATTTGCCAGTTCTTCAGAATTACCTTTACCATCAACAAATGCTACTTTATTCCAGTTAGAATTTTCGTTTGCTGATTTTCTTTCAATATCAAAACCATTGTTGTTAACTTCACTGGATGTAGACCAGTTAAGCGAAACACTGTTAAGATTTATAAGAGAAGTAAAACTTGCAAGCTCTACAGGTAAAACACCTGTAAATATTCCCTCAAAAGAGTTATATGCTGATCCGTTTGTATTGCTTACAACTGCTGAGTTTAATACATCCCACTGCACAGTAACCGAGACCGACTGAAGTATGTCTAAAGTTACAGTAGCTATTCTCTCTCCGTATCCGTTTGAGCCGGGAACATCAGAAATATTTTCTCCCGGACCTGATACATACATCAACTGAACAGCTGTCCTGGTTGCGGAAAGTCTTTGTGATATCATTTCATCATAGGAATTGGATACTCCACCTAAGGTATATTTAGGATTCACATTTGATATGACCGGATTAGTCAAGGTACCCGATGTGTATTTTACTATGTAACTTGAATTTCCCATAATAAATGAAGAAGCAGTAGTTCTGAGAGTATATATATCAAAGCTAAACTTAGTTCCATTAATTATGTTGAAGTTAGTAAGTGTGTTTGTTACAGAATCACTCTGAGAGTATCCTGATCTTACGATAGCAAATGTAAACACTATCATTAATAATTTGAATAAATATTTCATTTTTATATATATTAATTAATTTTATAAACTATTTAGGCGGAAAATTTGGAACGTTAGAAACTTTAAGTAAATTGGACGTGATCAAATTATAATCAGCAGATGAAACTATAGCTGACATATTTATATCTCCCTGATTATAATCAGTCATCAGAAGATTACCCGTAACTACATTATAATCAGCTGATGATACGATAAATGATTCATTAGCATCTCCGGCATATAATCCAAAATAGCCGTTTCCAAGATTTGCAGCATCACCAAGATAATACTGATTTAAACCTGTTGTGAAATCATATAAAGAACTGTTTGAATTCAATGTCTGCGGCAAAGTTGACATTACAGGAATATGATTTCTGTGTCCTATTACAATAAAATAATTTCCGGAAATAATTGGTAATTTAACTTCACTAACACCGTCCAGATCCACAACCGCGCCATTACTCTTTACAAAAGCAGCTCTTCTTCCGCTTGGGATCGGAGCGCCGTCGGCTGTAGCTCTTAATTCTATATAGATCCAGTCCACAACACCCTGAGGTATTGAAGCAACTGATTCTGTTCCGTCATAGTCATATTGTGAATTTGCATAAGGCTGAGATGTCGGAATAATTCCTTCATCATTTAGATCTGTTCTCATTGTCCCGTTACCATCATAAGCACCCTGCAATAATAATTTTGTATTAAGCAAAGTCATGAAATTTCCGATACAATCCTCTCCGCCACCTGTGAAATCACCGAAACTGGTTAATCCGTTTGTTGTAAATGTATGTGTCAGAGCATTTACGGGTGTAAACGTTGCCCAGCCGAATCCGTCCCATTGAGCTCCGTAAATATCTGCTTCATTACCGACTGCATCAGATGCAGGATAACTGAACTTTACATTTGCATTATAAGGGGCAATGTCAGTTGCATCCATAACCCAGTATCTGTTAAGATAATCAGTTACACACTGATTCTGAGGATGCTTTGTATTTACTGTTCTGACTTTTAATGAAGATGTTGCAGTAGTTGTCCAGCTGCTGAAAAAAGCCAGTACAGGTGAATAATTTCCCAGACCTACATTGTAGTTAAAAGCTGTCGGACTCGAAATCGCGAATAATTTTTCCATTACACCTGATCCATCAGTACTTACATAACTTGCTGACGCGTTTGGACTGTAAACTGATGACTGAGTTCCCATTATAACATTTGAAGTACCAAGATTCATCAAGCCTGATTGCAGGAATAATAATCTTCTAATTGAAAGATCACTTTCAAGCGTAACTCCATTAGCCCGGTTTAAATAAAAATTTCTTACTCCGCCATTTACTAATGGAAGGACGGCTGTAAAACTGTTTCCACCTATAGAAATATCCGAATTGGGACCGCCTACAAAATTATCCTGAGGTGTAATACCACCATTTATAATTAATGTATTATCATCTCCGATATTTGTTAAATTTGTTCCCGGAGCTATATTATTTGCTACTGCAAAATCAGATCCCATAATTAAATTAGCTGTTACAACCAATTCATCAAAAGTAGTTAAACTGGCAGCATTAAGGAATCCCGCGCCCGGAGAAATAAGTGTTAAATCTCTATCTACAATTGTCACTCCGGTAATTGCACCTGAAGGAATATTCCAGATTGTGCCACCGTTTGTTGTACCTAAGATAGCTGCCGCTAAAGTAGGAAAGCTCAGATTAGCCTGATTAAAAATTGAATTTGGTAAAGGATTACCTGTTCTTACAAAATTTAAAGATGTTCTTACAATATCTGTAGAAGTGGCAAAATTAAATGCAAATCCTATCTGAGGGATAAAACCATCAGCGGTAGCCGGATTACTCATTATAATTGTATTAGGAGTCTTTCCGGTAACTGTTGTTCCAGCCGGAATACCCGGTCCCTGTATTCCCATTCCAATAAATATACCATTGGTAGAAGGCATAAAAGATATTACAGGATTACCTGAAGTAAGCAGACCTCCTGAGATTACGGTAGTATCAGGCACTGCGCCGTTTTGCCATTTATTATTTGCCGCCTGAATTGTTCCGTCCTGATCAGTATAGTTAACAAGTCCGTAAACTGAATAAGTACTCAGATCACATTTATCAACTGTCATTGTCCTGACCTGTCTGTTAAAAGCAATGTTTGTATCACAATTTGTAAAAGAAGATCCGCGGATCACAACAGTATCAAGCTCCGCAGCAGGAAAATTAAGATCATTTCTAGCCTGAACCCAGATTCCGCTTCCGGGAGAATCTCTTATTATTCTCGCATTTTCAATCGATATATCTACATAATCTGTTCTTGCCAATAAATTAATATCAATTCCAATCCAGTTCATATTCGGAGGAGTTTTTACAGTAATATTCTCGAAGACAGCATTTGAGAGTTTTTCAAAATAAATTGAATGCCCCTGAAACTGGTTTGCCGGATTATTATCAATAAATGAACAATGTGAGATTAAAACGTTATTTATATTTCTTGGATTATTTGCAGTCTGAAAAGCAGCTATTCCCCAATACAGATTATTATTGAAAGTTGAATTCTTAATTGTTAAACCATCGACACCTGTTGTAGACGGAAAATACATTCCGGCTTTATTACTGTTATCGAAGTTGCAGGATTCCATTACAATATCTGTAAGTAAAGATCCGTTAAACCTGATCCCGTTAAATCCGGCAGCTGATGATGAAGCATAAACATTTTCTAGAGTAATAAAACTTTCTCTTACATCTATTGCATCATTTACCGTAACTGCCACTCTGAGATTTTTAAGCACCATTCTCTTTTCTGCATTTCCGGTACTTGCTCTTAAAGTAATCGTGGAGTTAAAAATTGTATTTTTGCCCGGATCTGAATCCTTCCACACTCCGATTATATTTACTCTTTTAAAAAGTTCGAATCCGGCATAAGTACCTTCAGCTACGACTATATTGTCACCGTTTATGATCGCTGCATTACTGACGGCATAGGAAACTGACTGCCAGGGAGTTGAAATGTTCTGAGCCTGTACGGAAGTATTGGAATTACTTCCTGTCAGAGCATTCACATAATAAGTTTTGGATTGAACTGAAGATATGAGTATTAAATTTGCAAAGATAAGAAATAGTAATTTGTGAAAATTTTTCATCTGCTTTTATTTTGAATTTTAATAATTATGATATTTGTTCCTGTTTCTTTAATTTATTTTATTGACTGATGATGTATATAAGTGATTTAAAATATTGTAATTTATATTGTTTAGTGAATTTTATTACTTATTTTTTTAAGCAATGTAAAATAATTTTTTAAAACAAAATATTCAATTGATTATATCCTGCTTTTCAAAATTTGAAGTAAAACTTTGATACAAATATAATTTTTATTCTAACAAAATCCTAACAAAGAATATTATAAATATTTTATATTTTATTTGCTTTTAAAATTAAAAACAAAAAATCCTTAGTATTTTCTACTCATAAGTCTGATTTATTCGAAAGTGTATTTTTATTAAATTTAAATAATAAATTAAAATGACTACTTTATTCTCAAAACCAAATTTTAATTGAAAATTTCAGACAGTTTATCAAAATTTCTCTATAATCTGATAGATTATGCCGGATTATTTCCTCCTGCAGGTTTAAAACCGGATATTGCTTTATCAAATTATCTGGAATATCTCAGCAGTGAATTTAATTTTGCGCTGAATAAATTCATAATCCCTGTTTCACGATTGAGTGATGCATCTGATTTCCTTAAAAAATCAGATTATCCGCAAACTCCGGTCAGTTTTTCAGTGATTCCATCCGCCGGTAAGTCCATTGGCGATGTAAGAGATAGTTTAATACATGATCTTGATGTTTGTAAAAAATTCATTGAAGAATTTCAGGGTTCCGTAGAGATCAATTCCTATGAAATTAAACTTCCCGAAGAATTATTAATCTCTGATAATCCTGTAAAATATTATGATCTGATAAGTTACATTAATGAAAAGATTAATTCTCTTTCGGATAAGAGCTCAGTAATATATTTTGAAGGATTATTAAATGAAGAATGGAAAGTTAATTCAGAAAAAATTATTGAAGCGGTTTATAAAAATAATCTGAATAATTTCCCTTGCGGTTTCAAACTCAGAACAGGCGGTCTTACACCTGAGGCTTTTCCGGAATCACATCAGATAGCATTTTGTTTGAGACAATGTCTTGATACTAAAGTTCCGGTGAAATTTACCGCAGGTCTTCATCATCCTTTCAGACATTTTGACAAATCCATTGGCGCGGAAATGCACGGTTTTGTTAATGTCTTTGGAGCCGGTATAACGGCTATGAGACATAATATCACAAATGAAGGTCTCACGGAAATGCTGGATGACGGGAATCCGGATAATTTTAAATTTACTGACGATTCTTTTACTTGGAAGGGCTGGGAAACTGAAATTGATGATATCGTGTATGCAAGAAATGATCTTGTTATCTCATACGGCAGCTGCAGTTTTACTGAACCAATTGATGATCTCAAATCTCTCAAACTCATTTACTAAAAATTTAAATTCTATAAAAACAATATGCCCGTAAATAACAACTCAAAGTCTTTTATCAATGTGAATAAAGGATCCGACTTCCCTGTTCAGAATATTCCATTCGGTATTTTTAAAAGTAAAAATAATGCAATGCCAAGGGCAGGAACCGCAATTGGTGATTTCATTCTTGACCTATCCGTTTTACAGGAATCATCACTTTTTTCGGTGCCGCTGATCAGAGAGAAAAGTGTTTTTTCCCGAGAGTATCTGAATGATTTCATGGCGCTTGGTAAAGAAATTTGCAGTCAGACAAGAAAGGATATTCAGGAATTACTTGAAGAAAATAATCCGATCCTCAGAGATAATGAAAACCTTAGACTGAAATGCCTCATTCCTGTTTCGGAATCGGAAATGTGCATGCCTGTTAATATCGGAGATTATACAGATTTTTATTCTTCAAGACAGCATGCCACAAATGTCGGAATAATGTTCAGGGGAAAAGAAAATGCTCTCATGCCAAACTGGCTTCACATTCCTGTCGCTTATCACGGAAGAGCAAGTTCAGTGGTTTTAAGCGGAACAGATATAGTCCGTCCAAAAGGTCAGACAAAAGCTGATGATGAGGAAATGCCGGCTTTTGGTCCGACCAGACTTCTTGATTTCGAGCTTGAGATGGGCTTCTTTGTCGGAACGGGAAATAAACTCGGAGAACCGATCAATGTAAATAATGCCGGCGAAAATATTTTCGGAATGGTGCTTGTAAATGACTGGAGCGCAAGGGATATTCAGAAATGGGAATATGTGCCGCTTGGTCCGTTCCTTGCCAAAAATTTTGCAACTTCGATCTCTCCGTGGATAGTTACTCTTGATGCTCTCGAACAGTTTAAAACAAAACGTGAAGAACAGATTCCCGAAGTTCTCCCTTATTTAAAAAACACAGGAGACTGGCTATATGATATCAATCTTGAAGTAAAGATCATTACAAAAAATTCAGAAGAATCTTTTACAATATCCAGGTCCAACTCGAAATATCTTTACTGGGATATATGCCAGCAGCTTGCTCACCATTCTGTCAGCGGTTGCAATATGAGAACAGGTGATCTGCTTGCTTCTGGCACAATCAGCGGACCGGAAAAAAATTCTTACGGCAGTCTTCTTGAACTGACCTGGCGCGGAAGCGAACCATTAAAATTATCTGACGGTGAGGAAAGAAAATTCCTGCTGGACGGTGATACTCTTATCATATCCGGTTATTGTGAAAAAGATGGTGTGAGAATAGGATTCGGAGAGGTTTCAGGGAAAATATTACCTGCCATATAAATATGTTTAAAAATATCATAGGGATTTGTTTAGCTTATTGCTTATTCAGTTTCTGCTCCTGTAATGAAAACTCAGTCAGCAATGTTTCTTCCGTGAACAATAACAATAATGATTTTAAGTATCCTTTAAATTTAAATTCATACTGGTATTACGGAACCCGTAATTTTATATTCGATCTCAGACCTGATTCTATAAATATTTATTTTACAACTGACACACTTTATGGATACGGCAACGCAAAGATCAATAAAGATACAGTTGTTAATTCCGATACTTTAACACAGATCCGGAATGTTCATAGTCTGTCAGGTCATCCTAATTCAAGCGTGGAATTGTTCAGACAAACTGATTCAGGACTGGTACGGGCAGCGTATTATTCCAATGCTTCAAATTTCGGACCTTTCAGGCAAATGAATAATCTGATTTTTTCAATTAACGGAAATAATTTCAGTGACCTTAATGAGTTGCTGGGATTTGTTAAGAATGAAAATTATCAAGCGGATACTTCCCTTATTTTTGATGATCCTCCGATAACAGTCCTGAAATACCCGTTAACTTTAAATACAGAATGGGAAATGATTAATTCCGCTACTTTAAGTATTAATAAGAGATATGTTAATTTTGAAAACGTTACTGTAAATGCTGGAACATTTTATTGTTTAAAGATCAGGAAAGACTTTTCTTTTAATAAGGCGATACAGGATACCGGAATAGTATATTATGATTACTTTTCCGAATCGGGTATGATAAAGAGAGATATACTGATAAAGGATGTAAATGTAAGTAACAGTTCCGGCCAGACCATAGGAAAAATAAATATCAAGGAAGAAGCATTTTTAAATTTGTATTATATCTCAAAATAAATTTTAAGTGATTGAATTTTATTTTTTAAAATTAAATAATTATGGATAAAGAAAAAGTAAGATTAACACAAATGGTTACGACTGCGGGATGTGCGGCAAAAATATTTCCTGATATACTGTCAGAAACATTGAAGGACATTCAATGGGCTACCAATGAAAATGTGCTTGTAGGTTTCGAAGGAAAGGATGATGCCGGAGTTTATAAGATAAGTGATAAACTTGCACTAATTCATACAACTGATTTTTTTACGCCTGTTGTTGATGATCCTTTTATCTTCGGACAGATAGCGGCGGCAAATGCTCTGAGTGATGTGTATGCAATGGGAGGAGTTCCGATAAACGCTCTGAACATTCTTGCTTTCCCTCAGAAAGAAGATCTGAATATTCTGAAGGAAATTCTGAAAGGCGGTTCTGATAAGATTAATGAATCCGGAGCGGTGATAATCGGCGGACATTCGATAGACATTACCAATATAGTTTACGGAATGGCAGTGACAGGTACGATTGATCCGGAAAATTTAAAAGGTAATAATTCCGCCAGACCGGGCGATAAATTGATTCTCACAAAATCACTCGGGACAGGAATACTGAATAATGCAATTAAGTTTTCATTTCTTGAAAAAAGTATTTATGACAAACTTATCTCATCTATGACAAGATTAAATAAAAATGCTTCAGAATGCATGCTGAGATTAAATGCAAATGCCTGTACTGACATTACAGGATTTGGTCTTGCTGGACATTCTATGCAGATGGCAAAAGCCAGTAATGTTGTTATAAGATTTGAAATGGATCAGCTGCCGGTTCTGGAAGGTACTGATGAAGCAATAAAAGATAACTATCTAACCAGAGGAGACAGATCCAACAGGGATTACACAAAAAATTCTGTTGTATCTGCCGGTAATATCAATAAAAACCTGGAACATCTGGCGTATGATCCTCAGACATCGGGCGGATTGCTTATTTCCGTTCCGGCGGAGAATGCTACGATGCTTCTGCTCGAACTCGAAAAAGGCGGTGATATCTTTTCAAAAATTGTCGGCGAGGTTTCGGAACCGACCGATGAGCGCAAAGCCGGTACCGTAATTTTTAATTATTCCTGAATTTGAATTCTGTCATTCATTT
>CALMST010000018.1 GCA_937872315.1 uncultured Ignavibacteria bacterium
GGATTATTCGGAGCTGCTTTGCTTTATGGTGACGGAATCATTACACCGGCAATTTCAGTCTTAAGCGCTGTAGAAGGATTGACACTTGCAACGCCTTTTTTCGAGCCATATATAATTCCACTTACTTTACTTATCCTTACAATTTTATTTTCTGTTCAGTATAAAGGAACAACGCATGTCGGTAAAATATTCGGACCGGTAACTTTGTTATGGTTTATATGCATAGCAGTGCTTGGAATGAACTCGATAGTAGAATCACCGGAAGTTCTTTTATCAGTAAATCCATATTATGCCTACAGCTTTTTTGCTGAAAACGGCTGGCATGGATTCCTGATTTTAGGTTCAGTTTTTCTTGTCGTAACCGGAGGTGAAGCGCTTTATGCAGATATGGGACATTTCGGTAAAAAACCCATAAAGCTTGCATGGTTTACTTTAGTTTTACCATGCCTGCTCATAAATTATTTTGGACAGGGCGCATTGATCCTCAGAACAGAGGAAGCGGTTTCAAATCCTTTCTATCTGTTGTGTCCTGAATGGGCTTTGTATCCAATGGTAATACTGGCGGCTATAGCAACTTCAATAGCATCTCAGGCAGTAATCTCGGGCGCATTTTCTCTGACTTATCAGGCGCTGCAGCTGGGATTTCTGCCGAGGATGAGAATAGTCCATACTTCAGAAGATGAAAGAGGACAGATATATATTCCTCAGCTCAACTGGGTTTTGTATTTTGCTACAATTTCTCTTGTGCTCGGATTCGGAACTTCAGGAGATCTTGCCGCCGCATACGGAATTGCCGTAACGACTACGATGGTGATCACAACCATAATTCTTTTTGAGGCAATGAGGAAATTATGGAACTGGAGTTTTGGTATTGCTATAGTTGTAACTATGTTCTTTCTTGTAATTGATCTTTCCTTCTGGGGGGCTAACATTCTGAAATTATTTCAGGGCGGATGGGTTCCTATAGCAATCGGCGGAATTATCTATTTGTTTATGACGACATGGAGCAGAGGCAGAAAAAACCTTACTGAAAAGATCAGAAATCAGACGATGCCTCTGGAAAATTTTATAACTGAAATTTTAAGTATCAGAATGATTGCTATACCGGGAACTGCAGTGTACATGAGCAGCAGTACAAAGGGTACGCCTCAGCCATTGATCCTTAACATTCAGCACAACAGGCTTCTTCATAAGCAGATCATTATCCTGACTATCAAAACACAAAAGGTTCCTCATGTGCAACCGGAAGAATGTCTCCGGATAGAGATACCTACAGATGGATTTTTTAAAGTTACGGCATTTTTCGGATTCATGGACAAACCCAATATTTCAATTATTAAAGATTTGCTTTATAAAAAAGGAATAAAGATCGATATGTCAAAAACTACTTTTTTTCTCGGAAGAGAAACTATTATTTCAAATAAGAAAAAAGGTTTCAGTTTACTTAAAGATAAATTATTTATATTTATGTCAAATAACGCTCAGCGTGCAACTGAGTTTTTTAATATACCTGCAAACAGGGTCTTTGAAGTCGGGACCCAGGTCGAATTATAAAATCAGATAATAAAATTACAAATGTCTCTGTCGTCGGAATTTAAACAATCTCTTAAAACTGTTGATTCGGAAGAAATACTGGATCTGATAATTTTCAGACCCATTTCTTTTGTGCTGGTTAAATTAATTTACAACACAAACATAACTCCAAATCAGATCTCAATAGTTGCGCTAATGTTCGGGCTCCTTACCGGGATTCTTTACGGTCAGGGAACTCATTTCTATTTTATCTTAGGCGCCGCAAGTTTTTTTATCTGCAATACACTTGACTGCATGGACGGCCAGCTTGCGAGGCTGAAGAAAAACGGTACAAAGATCGGAAGAGTAATTGACGGTTTTATAGATTACATAACATCAATTTCGGTTTTTCTCGGTCTGGGTGTAGCAATGACAACAATAACAGGAGATGCAACTTACAGCTGGATCCTGACCATTATTGCCGGCATCTCTAAAGCCATACAGAATATGTTTTTTGATAATTACAGAAATTTATATCTTGAGCATGTTTACGGAAAGGCATCAGGACTTGATGAAGAAATAAAAGAATATACCGAAGAAAAAGAAAGGCTTAAGAATTTCAGCGGACATCACATAGAAAAAATGCTGATTTCACTTTATCTTGCCTATTCAAAGTTACAGAAAAACTCAACTAAGCACACAGAGCTCAATGTAACTCCCGAAGAATATAAATCACAGAATAAATTTCTTCTCAGATTATGGAGCTGGATAGGATCTACAACCCATATGGTAGGGCTGATCTTTTTTTCAATAATCAACAGAATAGATCTTTACCTGATCTTTGTGGTCACCTGGGGAAATCTTATATTTGTTATTCTTTGGTTATGGCAAAAAAGAGTTACTAAAAGCGTCATGCTTGAAACCTCTTCATGATCCGGCAGATTAATAACTATACAAATTTTATAAACTATACATACTAAAGAATGCAGGCAATAATACTGGCGGCGGGCGCATCGAAAAGACTGAGACCTTTGACTGATACAACTCCTAAATGTCTCCTGAAGATCGGTGATAAAAATCTGCTTGAAAGAACCATACTTAATATTACTGATAACGGAATAAATGATCTCATATTTGTTACAGGCTACAGGGAAAATATGATAAAGGATTTCATGAAAGAAACTTTTCCGGAACTTAATGTTACTTTTATTACAAATACTGATTATGAGAATAATAATAATTCATACTCTTTATGGATGACGAGGGATCATGTGAAAGGAGAAATCCTGCTGCTTGACAGTGATATCTTATTTGATAAAAAAATAATTACAGCATTGCTCAGATCAGAGAATGAGAATTGTCTTGCCGTGAATTTTACTGATAAACTGGATGAGGAACAGATAAAAGTAATATTAAACGGAGAGAATGAAGTAACTGAGATCGGAAAAGAAATATCAATAGAAAAGTCAGCGGGGGAATCGATTGGGATCGAGAAGTTTTCAGCATATTTTATGAAAGCTCTGTTTGCTATATTGGACAGAAAGATTTCCCGGGAAAATAATGTTAATGAGTTTTATGAAGCATCTTTTCAGGAATTAATAAATAAGGGTGGTTCGGGGAACAGTATATTTGCCGAGGATGTTTCCGAATACACCTGCATGGAAATTGATACAGCCGATGATTATGAAAAAGCCCAAACCTTAAAAATCTAAATTTACAAATTTTAAATGAATAATTCGTACAGGAGACCCGGTTTATTTGGTGGATTTTCAATGTTCCCGCCGGTTATCAAATTACTTTTAGTCAGCAATGCGGCAATATACATTATTTTCAATCTGATACTTGCCGGATATTCCGTCGGCAATGTTTCTTTTGATCTGCTCATTACAAAATACTTCGCACTCAACCCGCTCAATCCGGTAGTATTCAATGATAACGGACAAATTATAAAATTAAGCTTTTATCCGTGGCAGCTGATTACATACATGTTCATGCACGGCGGATTTTTTCACATACTTATTAACATGCTGGTGCTATGGATGTTTGGAGCAGAGCTTGAAAATACATGGGGTTCGCAGAGATTTTTCACTTACTATATGGTTTGCGGAATCGGAGCCGGATTATGTAATCTTCTGATCGCTCCTTTATTTACATCTGTAGGACCGACAGTCGGAGCTTCGGGAGCAATATACGGAATACTTGTCGCGTTCGGATATTTATTCCCTGACAGAAGAATATACATATACGGACTTATACCTGTCAAAGCAAAATTTCTCGTGATATTGTACATGCTCATAGAGATATTTGCGGTAGCCGGCGGAAGTGATTCCGGAATAGCGCACATGGCGCATTTAGGGGGCGGCATTGTTGGGTTTGTATATCTGATGATAATGTATAGAGGTTCCGGTACCGGACTTTTCGGGAACATGGATCTTAAAGATAAATTTACTTCTTATACTTCAAGCAATAAGAGATCATCTTACATGCATCCTGTCAATACAAATGGCGCAAATAAAAAGAAAGAAGATGTTGCAGAAGCAAAATATGAGGACCTGCATTTGACAGATTATAAAAAGGAAATGGAAAATCAGGAAAAGGATGCTCAGGAAAGGATTGATGCTATTCTCGATAAACTCAGTGAAGGCGGTTATCAGAGTCTCACCGAAGAAGAGAAGAAAATATTGTTTCAGGAAAGTAAGAAGCTGAGATAATTCTTTATGAATACAGAAATATTATCAGGAAAATATTGTAACAGTCTTACTGCTTATTCAAGATATAATACCCGTGTAGTTAATATAGGTAACATCCCCCTCGGAGGAAATAATCCAATCCGGATACAATCAATGACCACAACAGACACAATGGATACTCACGGAACAGTTGAGCAGTCCATCCGCATTATCGAAGCAGGCGGCGAATATGTAAGGATCACTGCGCCAAGCATCAATGAAGCAAAGAATCTTGAGAATATTAAAAAAGAATTAAGAAGCAGAGGTTATGACACTCCTTTAATTGCAGATATTCATTTCACTCCAAATGCCGCTGAAGTAGCCGCAAGGATCGTTGAAAAAGTAAGAGTGAATCCGGGTAATTATGCCGATAAGAAAAAGTTCAATGTCATAGAATATACAGAAGACTCATATGAATCTGAACTTGAAAGAATAAGACAAAAGTTTTCACCACTTGTAAAGATCTGCAAAGAATACGGAACGGCAATGCGGATAGGCACAAATCACGGTTCTCTTTCTGACAGGATAATGAGCCGCTTTGGTGATACGCCGCTTGGAATGGTGGAGTCAGCTCTTGAGTTTGTAAGGATCTGTGAAGATCTGAATTATCATGAGATAGTGCTTTCAATGAAAGCAAGCAATACGAAAGTTATGGTGGAAGCATACAGACTTCTGATTAATAAAATGCAAGAAGAAGGAATGAATTATCCTGTCCATCTCGGTGTGACTGAAGCAGGGGACGGAGAACACGGAAGGATCAAATCAGCCGTCGGGATCGGTACACTGCTGGAAGACGGTATCGGTGACACTGTACGTGTCTCGCTCACAGAGGAACCGGAATTTGAAATCCCGGTCGCCATGAATCTGGTGAAAAGATATTCAAAACCCGAAAGGATTTCTCATAAACCTATTCCTGAAATAATTGATAACCCGATAGATCCGTTTGATTTTAAAAGGAGAGATACTTATGAAGCAGACCGCATCGGCGGACATAATGTTCCCGTTGTGATAATTACCGCTGATGAAAAAATTAAATCTGACCGATTATCACTTAAAAAAATCGGATATAATTACAGTGAATCTCTTGATAAATGGAACATCGGAGATGCAGCTCCGGATTATGTTTATTTAGGAAATGAAGATCTGGATTTTAAACTTCCGGGTACATTAAAAAAAATATTTGATCACAGCTTCTGGGTAAAACAGAACAATGAATTTAAAATAGAATCATTCCCGTTATTCAAACCGGAAGAGTATTTATATGCTGATCCGAAAAGCAGCAGACTGAATTTTCTTTATGTCTCAACTGATGAACTTACCGGTGAATTATATGATAAGATCTCAAATGATGAAAAATGTGTTCTGATCTTAACTTCGGAAAATGAACACGCTATGCCGGATATCAGAAGAGTGTTTATAGAATTGATAAACAGAAATATAAAATCTCCTGTTATTATCAGCGGAAAATATTTAAATACCGACGAAGAAAATTTCATGATTCACAGCGCCACGGATGCAGGCGCTCTGCTGATTGACGGGCTTGGTGACGGAATTTGGCTGGATACAAATTCAGCTGATCTTAAAAATGTTAACAGTATAAGTTTCGGGATATTGCAGGCAACCCGAACAAGGATCTCACGAACGGAATATATTTCCTGTCCTTCCTGCGGCAGAACTCTTTTTGATCTGCAGGAAACCACCGCTATGATAAGAAAAAGAACTGATCATCTGAAAGGCGTTAAGATAGCCATCATGGGATGCATAGTTAACGGTCCGGGAGAAATGGCAGATGCCGATTACGGCTATGTCGGAAGCGGTCCCGGAAAGATAACTCTTTATAAAGGCAGGGATGAAGTGAAGAAAAGCATTAATACTGAAATTGCGGTAGATGAACTGATCGGTCTTATTAAAGATAATGGTGACTGGGTGGATGTAGCAAAATAGAGTGTGTGGAGTGTGT
>CALMST010000019.1 GCA_937872315.1 uncultured Ignavibacteria bacterium
ATGTGTAATTGTGTAATAAGGATTGGCAACTTTCATATGTTGCCAATCCTTTTTTAATAATCTGCAATGCTTAAAAAGATTGTCAATCCGGATAAGTCTCTGCGCGCATCCATTAAACTGTATCAGGGAAATGTCATTCATTACCTTAACCTGAAATTTCTTATTATCCGAATCCTCAAATGAAAATATTAGAAAATGTAAACCGAATGGGAATATTCTGCCGTCAGCAGGATCATAAAATTAATCAAAAAGATTCTTTATCTCTCATTACTGTTTATTCTTTTCTGAAATTTTTAAAATCATCCTTTAAAAAATTTTAAGGAAAAGCCTGCAAATTCATTACCATTGTATTATCATTTTATACACACCTTAACTGATATTTTTTTTAAAAGCATAAAAATAAAAATTGATTTTGCATTATATTAATCATAATTTATTTACAAAAAAAATACCTTTATAATTAACTAACCAATATCATCTCTCTTTTAAGATCAATATTGTTAAATCCCAAAAAACCTTAAACCGAAAGGATACAATCTCAATGAAAAAGTTACTCATTGTTTTAGCAGTAATTTGTTCCGGATATTTTGTTTTCACAGGACAGAAAAACACTGATGATAAAAAAACAATCAAAGACGCACCACCTATTTGGAACATACACAAGCTTACAAAATGGTATACTGACAGAGGACTTACACCGCCAAATTATGTAGCTTCTGAAATTCAGAATAATAATTCAAACACTCAAACCGATGCGGGTTTATTGTCTAATATAAGAGTTTTTCCGTCAAACAATCCGCAGTCAGAGAATTCAATTGCGATAAGTGAATTTAATTCAGAGCATCTGTTCGTTTCTACAAATATGTTCTTCACTCAGTCTTATTTCTTTTCAACCAACGCCGGAATGAACTGGTTTGGAAGTGAAAATAATCCAAACGGATATTCCAATTACGGAGATCCGGTTGCTTTATTTGACCTGCAGGGAAATGCTTACTGGGTAACACTTACTCAGCCTGGCGGAGTAGGCATAACTAAAACAACAGATTTCGGAACCACATGGGGACCTTTATGGTATGCTGATCCTGTCTCTAATACCAATGATGACAAGGAACATGCTATGACAGACCTGTCAGGAGTCTATCCTAATAATATATATGCAGCTCTTACGGATTTTAATCTGAGCGGACCGCCCGTCAGTTTTGTAAGATCAACGAACGGGGGCCAGAACTGGAGTGCCAGAACAAATCTTCCGATCGGAAGCGCAAGAGGTCAGGGTGTGAATATTCAGACAGGACCTGCAGGCGAAGTATATGTCACGTGGGCGCATTATCCCGGTACAACCGCAGAGCAGGGTATCGGTTTTGCAAAATCTACCGACGGCGGCGCAACTTTCAATACTCCTGTAGTAGCTTTTCCAATCAGCGGTATAAGATTAAGCAATGGAGCTTTACCGGAATACGGCGGAACACGAGTTTCAAGCTTTCCATCTATGGCTGTTGACAGATCAAATGGTCCGAGAAGAGGATGGATCTATATTGTCTATCCTGACAGAAGTACGGGTGATGCGGATGTTTATGTAAATATTTCTACTGACGGCGGCGCAACCTGGGGTGCCAAGATCAGAGTCAATGAAGATCCGGTTGGTAAACAGCAATGGATGTCTTCAGCTGCTGTGGATGCTTCAAATGGTGCTTTGAGTATTTCGTATTTTAATATGGATACAACAGGATTGCTAACTGCAAGATATCTTGCAACCTCGCTTGACGGCGGATCCACATGGGACAGAACCAAGATCAGCAACACAAGATTTACACCCGGAGCCATTCCCGGATTTGCCGGAGGTTATATGGGTGATTATTATGAAACTGCATCTTTCGGCGGTAAGATAGTTCCATGCTGGAGTGATAACACCGCAGGTCCATGGCAGGCTTTTGTTTCTCCGGTAATTCTTGGACCGTCAATTAATACTACTCCCCTGCCAAATACTGAAAATCTTAACGGACCATATGTAGTAAATGCAACTATCTCAACTGCAGGAAGCGGTCTGGTTACGGGAGAAACAAAACTGCACTGGGGCAGAGGTACTATAAATAATATTACGATCATGGGTAATACCGGAGGAAACAACTGGTCAGCTAATATTCCCGGTAACGGTCAGCCCGCTGAATACAGATATTATATCAGTACAATTGACTCACTGGGCAGAGCTTCAACTTCACCTGCTAATGCTCCCGGTTCTTATTATACTTTCTTTGCCGTAAATGATACAATAAGACCTCAGATCACTTACACACCGCTTCCGGATCAGGCTAAAGCTTCATGGCCATCTACAGTTACGGCAAATGTAACTGACAACATCGGCCTGGATTCTGTATGGGTAAAATGGTATAAAAATTCAACCGCAAATACCAAACAATTCAGATTGCCAAATACAGGAGGCAATATTTTTTCTGCAATGTTTAATTCACTGAATTCAGATGTGTCGATCGGAGATTCAATATTTTATAAAATCTATGCACAGGATAATTCATTGCTGCATAATTCAGATTCGACCGTTCTGAATAAATTCAAAATAGTAAATGCTTTTCTGTGCGAAGACTTTTCAGGAACCACTTTTCCTCCGACCGACTGGAGCCTTGAATATTCAGGAACTCCTTATTGGCTCAGGGACAATGCAAGTGCTTTCGGTACAGGCTCAGGCTCAACCACTTATCAGTTCTATGATGCCAATGTTGGCGTTAATCAGTCACTGATCACTCTGACTTTCGGCAATACCGTTCCGGGTGACTCATTAAAATTTGATCATGCTTACTGCACATACATAGACGAAGTGGATCAGCTTCAGATACTGACTTCCACTAATGCCGGAGCTACATATACATCTCTGATCACACTTGACGGAGGTGTTTCCGGACCATTGGTAACAGCTCCACCGAATTTAAATCCTTTTACTCCGACTGCGGGTCAGTGGGCAACTAAAAAGTTAGCTCTTCCTTCAGGTACAAATAAGATCAAATTCACTGGTCTTAGTCAATATGGGAATAATTTGTTTCTGGACAATATCTGTGTAGCAGGAGGTACTATAGGAATTTCAAGTTCACTTAATGATCTGATACCTGAATCATATAATTTATCTCAGAACTATCCAAACCCTTTCAATCCGACAACAAAGATAAATTTCTCAGTACCAAATAATGGATTGGTAACTTTAAAGATCTATGATATTCTTGGAAAAGAAGTCATGACACTGGTGAATGAAACTGTTGCGGCAGGTAATTATGATGTAAGTTTCAACGGCAGTAATCTTGCCAGCGGTGCTTATTTTTACAGATTAGAGAGCGGTTCATTTACAGATATAAAACGAATGATGCTGATAAAATAGTCTGGGAATTTTCAAAACAGGCATAACTGAAGATGTATATTTCAGCAGAACAATTAAGGAAAACAGAACTGCATTATAATAATTTGAACTGAATGATATAATCCTGATAATCTTTAAGTTGTTTATAATATAAAAACGGGACCTGTAATTTAATATTACGGTCCCGTTTTTTATTATGAATATTTAATTACGGATTTAATACATGAACAAAATTTGAAGAATTTGTGAATACAGTGATAAGATCTGACAGATCTACAAGATTATCACAGTTCAGATCAGTTATAACATTTCCTGATGTAAAATTTATTGCATCATTATATACAAGCAGAACATCCTCAAGATTAATTGATTCATCCTGATTTATGTTGCCCTGATAAAATGACCATGATCCGCCGGAATTTACCATATTACCACCATAAGCCTTTGAAGATTCTGTCGTAAAATTATATGCTGAAAAATTTGATTTGAACATCTGAGGATTACTGCTCCATGTTTCAAGAGAATTTTCACTTTTAGCGACAATATAATATCCCACTCCGCTCGCTGCATTCGGGAATGTGACGGTTGAAGCTATACCTGATCCTGCAAGGACTGATGATGAGTCTATAAGATTATAAGGTGATGATGAGCTTCTTAACTCAACATTAAATATCTTCTGAAACGGACAACTTTCCAGACTTACTGTTAATCTTAATGATGGTTCCACAAGTTCATATTCCGAAATAAATCTGAAACTAAAACCCGTGCTGCCGACAATTGTTCTGATTACAGATCCGGAAGCCGAATCTAATTCGTAAACAGCAGTACCGCTTGTTGTTAAATAATGTCCGTTTCCAAGGAGATATACACCCCGATTTCCTGTAACGACATTTAATGTACGTATATAATTTCCTGCGGAATCAAGAATTACAAGACCTGAAGGAAGACTGAATCCTGCCACAACAATATTTTTATTATCTAACTCGATCATCTGTTCTGCAAAATTAAGATTTGTGCTAGAGTGAAAAGGGGCAATAAAATTACCGTTGAGATCATAATTTGCAACATCATTTGGAGCTGATGAACAGGATACGAGTATATTGTTTTGTAAATATAATATACCAAACGGACTTGTTATACCTGTTGTAATAAAACTTCCTAAAGAATTCCCGGAAAGATCAAATTCCTGAATAGTATTTGTGCTTAAGCCACTGCCAACAGTTACAAGAAGATTGTTATTCGGTCTGTAAGCCATACCACGGATATTATCAAGTATGCTGTTGTTCAAGCCTCCGGAAGGAGCAAAAACGGATTGATAAATACCGCTCTGGTCAAACCTCTGAACCACATCCGAGATCTGATCTGATACAAGAATATCTGTTCCGTTTACCCGCTGAAGTGCATGTATCGGAGTTGATAACTGAATTGAACTTGTAGGAATGAAATTAGAATCAATCAGGTCTCCATTGAATGAATCAAAGATAAATACCCTGTCCCGGGAGGATTCCGGAATCATCAGCACTTTTGATGATGTAAGATTATCTTTAAGTTCAGGATAAAAAAATTCCTTTGAATTTGAATTATCAACTATCCTGCCGTTACCGTAATCAATTCTGGAATTATTAATATTTACACTGCCAATTATTTCATCATAAAAAGCAGTATAACTTCCGTTATAGATATTCCGGAAATCAGTTATCACAATATAAACCGGATTCCCGTTTTCAATGCTTCTGGCATGGATCATTATTCTTTCCGGAGCGATTATGCTCACAGGCAGATTCCTGCTTATTGCAAGCTGCTGAGCTGCTATGACAAGACCGGGATTTTCTTCTGTCAGAGTAAGCAGTTCATTGAATCCGGTCTTAGGTGAACTGAATGAATAGGAAGGAAGGATAAAAAAAATAAAAAATACAAATAAGGATAAATTTTTCATAATCTTATTGCTCTTTTAAATTTATAAATTATTTTCTTAAGGTATAAATTAATTCCGATAATAAGAATGACTTAATTTATTTATAATATTTTTTCTGTTACAATTTTAAATATTCTTAAAAAATATAAAATTCTGATAAAAAAACAATCTCAGGATACGGTCAAAAGCTGATCTTATTATGACATTTAATTGAATTAAAAATAAATTACATAATAGCTAATTTTGTATGCAAAAACTAAATCACTTAAGTGATATTATTTATAAATCTTAATACTATCTAAATGAAAAAGATTAAAATTATTATTATGGGTGCAGCAGGAAGGGATTTTCATAATTTCAATGTGTATTACAGAGATAATCCTGATTACGAGGTCATAGCGTTTACAGCAACCCAGATTCCGTTCATCGATGACAGAAAATATCCTGCAGAACTAAGCGGTAAATTATATCCAAAAGGAATTCCAATCCTGCCGGAAGAAGAACTGTTTAACTTAATCAAAAAACATAATCCGGATGAAGTTGTATTTTCATATTCAGATGTTACTTTTGATTATGTCATGACTAAAGCTGCCCGGGTTAATGCTGCGGGTCCATCATTCAAACTTCTCGGATATGATCAGACAGCAGTAAGATCCACTAAACCCGTAATAGCAGTTGTAGCATCCAGAACAGGTTCGGGTAAGAGCCAGACATCCAGAAAAGTCATGGAGATATTAAATGCACTTGGCAAAAAAGTAATTGCGATCAGACATCCAATGCCATACGGAAATCTTGCTAAACAGAAAGTACAGAGATTTGCCGCAATTTCTGATCTGAAAAAACATAAATGCACTATTGAAGAAATGGAAGAATACGAACCTCATGTTGCAAGAGGAAATGTAATTTATGCCGGAGCCGATTATGAAGCGATCGTAAGGGAAGCAGAAAAGGAAGCCGATATTATAATTTGGGATGGAGGTAATAATGATATGCCGTTTTATAAAAGCGATCTTGTCATCACTGTTATTGATCCTCACAGAGCCGGTCATGAATTACGATACTATCCCGGGCTGACGAATCTGCTTATCTCTGATATTGTAGTTATAAATAAAATTGACTCAGCCGATCCTGAAGACATTCTTAAAGTCAGAAGGAATGTGGAAAAAATAAATCCAAAGGCAATTATCATCGAAGGTGCTTCGCCAATTTCACTTGATAACAGCAATGATGAAGATCATATAAGAAATAAAAAAGTACTTGTGATAGAAGACGGTCCTACACTCACTCACGGTGAGATGAAATACGGTGCCGGGACAATTGCCGCGGAAAAATTCGGTGCTAAAGAGATAATCGATCCCAGAGAATATGCTGTAGGAACAATCAAAGATACTTTTAAAAAATATCCGGACATTGGTCATCTGCTTCCTGCAATGGGATATGGTGATAAACAGATAAAAGATCTTGAAGCTACAATTAACAAGATCCCCTGTGATTCCGTTATAATCGGAACTCCTATTGATCTGAGAAGACTGATTAAATTCAGGAAACCTGCTTTCAGAGTGAATTATGAATTACAGGAAATCGGAAAACCGGATCTGACGGATATTCTTAAAATGGAATTTTCTTAAAAAATAATCTTACTGAGAATCCAGACTGCTATAAAAATAAATCCATAATGATTTTATTCATTATGGATTTATTTTTTTTAAATTTTATATTAAAAACTATTTACTGCCTGTCTCAGTTGGTGTCTGACCTGCAGTCACAGGAGGCTCTGCCTGAGGTACAATATTCTTTATTGGTTTTATTGATTTCAGATATGCAAAAATGGCTTTGATCTCGTCATCTGACATATGCTTAAAAAATTCCCAAGGCATAGGAGGTAAAAGATTTCTGCCGGCTTTCATACCTTTGTATTTTCCTTCCCTTAATGCAATCAGGAAATTACTTTCCTGCCACAATCCAATCCCTGTCTCATCAGGTGTTATGTTTGATGCATAGGATATTCCCCAAGGTCCAACCCATGCTGTCAGATCCTGTGTAACTGAAAGTCCCTTGCTTTCCATTTCCTTCCTGTCCACATCAGGAGGCGGCATGCCTGCAGGATGACCGGATAACTTCAATGATTCATCAATAACAGGTCCTTTAGGAGTCATTTTTTTTGGAGTATGACAATCTTCACATCCGCCTATCTGAACAAGATGCTCTCCCCATTTAATCTGACTTTCAAATCCACCAAATTCAGTCTTCTGATTTATTTCCTTTTCTTTACCACTATCTGAACAACCTGATAAAACTAAAATAAAACAAACAATTGAAACGCAGGTAATAAATAATTTAATTTTCATACTTTGTAATATTTAATTTTAAAAAATATTTTCATAAAAATAAAATTTTTTTTCATAATTTCAAATATTGAATTTGTTGAATAAAAAATCAGATATATAATAGTATCCGGATTAACTTAAAAAAGTTTTATAGATATTATTATATCAAATATCAAATTTTTTTAATTGATTTTCATAACATGCCTGTAAGTGATAAATTACAGAAAGAAATTCGGAGAATATCCGGGATGTAAAAATTTCCGGTTTTAACCAGCTGTCAGGGTTTTTCAGACAGTCGGTGTTTTGGAATATATGCCGCCAGTTAAGTATGATTTTAATGTTATATTTCTTAAAAACAAGCGGTGCGGTTTTATTTTGCTTCTTTCAGCAGATCGTTCAATAGAACTGTGAAAAATCCGGGTATGGTTATAGTCTGTTCTGTATTTTTTTAAACGTACTGGACATAGCTGACTAACCATTGGCAAAGAAATTCTAAAGAATTTTAAAAAATCTATTACCTTATTAACATTTAAAATACAATACCATCATTACTCAACCAGCTTTTTATATTTTACTCTCTTAGGTTCAATATAGCCAAACTTCTTCTTTTTGTATTCTTCGAATTCCGAATAGCTTCCTTCAAAATATTCAACAATAGAATCTCCTTCAAAAGCAAGAATGTGTGTAGCGATTCTGTCAAGAAACCATCTGTCGTGCGAGATCACTACTGCGCAGCCTGCAAAATTCTCAAGTCCTTCTTCAAGTGCTCTAAGAGTATTTACATCTATGTCGTTTGTAGGTTCATCGAGTAGCAGAACATTAGCTTCGGATTTTAAAGTTAATGCAAGATGAAGTCGATTTCTTTCCCCACCTGAGAGCATGCTAACTTTTTTCCCCTGATCTGCACCGCTGAAATTAAATCTGGCCACATAAGCTCTTGAATTAAATTGTTTTCCTTCGAGGTTAATGAATTCATTACCTTCTGATATAACTTCCCAAACAGTCTTATCGGGATCTATGTTTGCATGAGCCTGATCGACATATCCTATTTTAACTGTATCACCAACTTCAAAATTGCCGCTGACAGGTTTCTCTGTTCCAAGGATCATTCTGAAAAGCGTTGTTTTCCCTGTACCGTTTGCTCCTATCACTCCTACAATTCCAGCGGGAGGTAAGGTTATATTCAGATTTTCATACAGAAGTTTATCTCCATATGATTTTGAAACATTAACTGCTTCAATTACTTTATTACCGAGTCTCGGTCCGTTCGGAATATATATTTCAAGTTGTTCTTCTTTGTTTTTTTTGTCTTCATTCATCATCCTGTCATAATTCTGAAGTCTGGCTTTGGATTTAGCCTGTCTTGCCTTTGGTGACATGCGAACCCACTCAAGTTCTCTCTCAAGAGTTTTCTTTCTTTTACTCTCCTGCTTTTCCTCATTGGCAAGGCGCGCTGTTTTCTGATCAAGCCATGATGAATAATTTCCCTCCCATGGAATTCCTTCTCCCCTGTCAAGCTCAAGTATCCATCCTGCAACATTGTCAAGAAAATATCTGTCGTGGGTAATGGCTATTACAGTACCTTTATATTGTTTAAGATGCTGCTCGAGCCAGTCAATAGACTCGGCATCAAGATGGTTTGTTGGTTCGTCCAGTAAAAGAATATCCGGTTCTTTTAAAAGTAATCTGCATAAAGCAACTCTTCTGCGTTCTCCCCCTGACAGATTTTTTACGGGTTCATCACCGTCAGGCGTTCTTAAAGCATCCATAGCTCTTTCAAGCTTGGCATCAAGTTCCCATCCGTTAAGATGCTCGATCTTTTCAGTAAGTTCACCCTGTCTTTCTATGAGCTTCGTCATCTCGTCATCATCCATTGGTTCCGCGAATTTATTGTTTACTTCTTCATATTCTTTTAAAACATCAACAACTTCCTGAGCGCCTTCCTGAATTATTTCCTTTACGGTCTTTGTTTCATCTAGCTCCGGATCCTGTGACAGATATCCGATCGAATATTCTTTAGTGAAATGTACTTCTCCTTCATAGTTCTTTTCAATTCCTGCTATTATTTTTAACAGCGTTGATTTACCGGAACCGTTAAGACCTATGATCCCTATCTTTGCTCCGTAAAAAAAAGAAAGATAAATATTTTTTAATACCTGCTTGTTTGGCGGGAATGTCTTGCTTACTCCTACCATTGAAAAAATTATTTTATTGTCTGACAAATTATTTTTTTTAAATTTTATTGTGCAATATAATGAATTAAGTTTTTTTAATTGAGGAAGATATTAATGCTGTGTATTGAGTTACATAAGATTTTGAAATATTGAATTCAATAAACACTTTTAATCCGGTGAAATTATATATTTTTAAAAATGAAAATTATTGTATACATAAATTTGTTTAAATATATAAATCAGTTGCTTATGTAGAAAAATATTATTAGTTTTACCGCATCCCCTATATATATATTCCCCAAATTAATTTAATTAATCAATTCCCCAAAAAAGAATTACTTTTTTAAAATCAGAGAATTTTTATATCTGTTTCTGATTACTGAATTTTATTAATTAAAACTATTAATTTGAAAAATTTTTTCGCATCTGCAATACTTTCGCTTATTGCATTCACTTTCACGAATATACATTCACAAACAGTATATCCTGTGAGAGACGCTACAGTAAATATAGGTTCTGCCACCGGGGATATTACCTGGTTTCCTTATACACCCGTAAAAGAAACAAACGGTGTGTTTGAAATATATTACAGGTATAATTATATTCCAAGCAAAGCCATTTCTACTGACGGTGTCAACTGGTCATTCGTTTCTAATCTTACATCACTTCCTTCGGGAGAATCAATTATTAAAAAAGATGATACCTGGTATCTTGGTTATCATACCCACTATCAGGGAAATGTTTATTTTAATACTTCCCAGAGCAGTGATGGATTAAACTTCATTCCCGGTACCAGAAGATTTGTTTCCGGTGAAGACATGTCATTCATTTTGAATAATGACAGTTTTTATTGTTACATTCGTCCTCTTAAGCCGCAGATCGATCCGTACAGAAAAATTGGCCTGATGAAATCTGCTGACTTTGTGAACTGGACTCCTATTAAAACAATACTCGCTGTTGATCCCCAGGATTATACTGATCCTTCTTCTCCTGATTTCAGAAAACAATTTTACAGCATGAGTGTCTTTAAATCCGGATCTGATTTCTGGGGACTCATAAATGTGTACCGAATGGGAGATAACGGACAGGATAATGAACAACTTCCGCCTTATAATGTAAATGAACATACAATAGAAGTTCAGCTTGTATATTCAAATGACGGTATCAACTGGCAGAGAACAAATGATCGCAAAGCTTTTATTCCAAGATCAGGAAATACAAAACAATCTTTTGGACTTCCAACTGTCGTAAACAATAAACTTTATGTTTATACTATTGAAGCAGACAGACGTCACACAGATTATGAAAGTGCTAATCAAAACGGAAGATTTTTTAAAATCTGGAGATATCAGATGAACTTGAGCGATCTTGATTCCTGGAAACCTCCCGCATCATTAAATTTACAAATGGCAATTGAAGGGATTATGATCTCTTCAACTCAGCAAAACACAGATGACAGTATCTGTGTTTATTTAAGGAAAAAACAGTATCCGTACAACCTGATGGATTCAGCAAAAGGTGTTATAAACAGAACTACCTTAAAAGGTGATTTTAATTTTTATAACATTAAAAGCGGTTCTTATTATTTAGTTGTAAAAGGAAAAAACTTTATTGAAACATGGAGCAGAAATCCGGTTGAGGTTCTAAGAGCTTCAAAATTCAAATATAATTTCACTTCTTCAATGCAACAGGCATACGGCAACAATCTTCATTTAGTAAATGGACGATATTGTGTTTTCAGCGGAGATGTAGATCAAAGCGGAAATATTGAGTTGTATGACATGGTAAACGTTTTTAATGATTCTCAAAACTTTGGAACGGGATTAAATACTGATCTGAACGGGGACGGTATTGTGGATCTGATAGATGTCGCACTTGCAAGTAATAATACAAGTAATTTTATTTTAAGTATTACTCCTGAATAGGCCTGAGCATTGATCCGGCAAAGAATATTGAATTTTAAAAAATATCTTTAGCGGTAAGTTTTAATCAAAGCTAAACTAATTAAAATTTTGTTAAAGCTTACTGCTATTTCTATTGTTTACTTTCCGTCTTATTCTCTTTACGAAAATACAGATACCAGAATATCCAGATCAGACCAATTATCCAGAGTGAATCTATATATTGCATCTTATTCCTTTCTTAAAACTATTATTTATAAATTTCCTTTTAATCTGAAAGCACATAATGCGAAATATTCTTTCTCATCTGTATAATAATCTGAAAAGATAAGACCGGATCTTTCTGCAAGTTCATTGATCATTCTTTTATTAAATTTGTAAGAATTTTCTGTATGGATTAACTCACCTTTTTTAAGCTTGATTATTTCATCAATTGACTTCAATTCAACATTCATATCAGAAAGAGATTCCAGATACATTTCGATCCTGCTGTCTTCCTTATTGAAAACAGCTTTATGTTTAAAACTTTCTAACTTAAAATTTGCATTCAGCTCTCTGTTAATTCTTGAAAGTATATTAAGATTGAATTCCGCAGTAATACCGTCAGCATCATTATAAGCGTCTTCAAGTATTTTCGTCTCTTTGACCAGATCAAAACCGATCAGAAGCCTGTCTGTCTCATTCATATATTTTGCAAGCATTCTCATAAGATCAATGCTTTCTTCATGAGTAAAATTGCCTATACTCGATCCTAGGAATAAAATAATTTTAGGTGAATCAAACCTGGAAACTATAAACTCCATTCCTTCCTCATAAAATGAAATAACTCCATTTATGACCAGTCTTGAATAATTTTCATTAAGCTGTCTGGAGGATTCTATTATAATGTTTGATACATCCAGAGGAATATACAATAGTTCATTTCGTTCCTTTAAAAAAGATCTGATAAGAAGTTCGGTTTTCACTGAAGTACCGCTACCTAGTTCAACTATCATATTTTTATCAATATTTCGCTCTGAAATTGTATCAGAAAGATTATCAAGTATTTCAGTTTCAGATCTTGTAGGATAATATTCTTTAGTACTGCAAATTTTTTCAAATAATTCAGAACCTCTTTCATCATAAAAATATTTTGGGAGCAAAAACTTTTTTTCTGATGTGAGCCCGTTTCTTACATCTTCTTCAAAAGAATTCAGGAAATGAATCTTATCATTCCTGAAAATACTCAGCCTGTCATTTATAACTTCTTCTTTAAACAAAATATATTTTACCTTTTCGCTGCCGCCTAAATATAAAAAAGCTGACTTTTAATTAATTAACTACAATTGTTCCTGTCTGAGTATTATTATTTCTGTCTGTATCCCCGGTGGTATTGTTCGGGTCAACCACAAATATCAAATCATAAGTCCCTGTACCTTCAGGTCCGATTACCACAGAAAATGTAAACATCTGATTTGAATTGTTTGACAAACCATTCAATGTTTCAGTATCGTTTACCTGGACTACTCCTGTTGCACGGTTTATCAATTTTAAATTAACCACACCCTGAGAAGAAGTTTCTGCGTCACAGTCACCGGAGGAAAAATTGCCAACAATAAATTCCAGATCAAATCTCTGATTTGCATTTACTGTACCGGGATAATTCTGACCGGTAATCCTGAGATCAGGCGGATCAGACTGAAAAATACAGCAGGAAGAAATTAATAAAAGTGAAAGGAAGATTAATGATCTGTAAAAATTCAAATTATTCATTTTGTTAATTTTTAAATTAAAGAAGAAAAACATAAAATATTTTTCTGATAACTACAATGTCATTTTTTTAAATCAAATTTTATCTGAAAGATCTTAGATAAATCTTAATCAGGATAATACAATTGTTTCATTCAGTCTGACATAATACAGCTTACAAATAACTTTCTTTTCTTTATATAATTCTTTTATTACATCTTTATAAATTCCCAGTTGTATTCTGTATTTATCTTCATTCTTTCTGCTTCTGTCTGTTTTATAATCTATGATCTCTATTCTGTCATCATAAATTGCCAGTAGATCTATTGTACCCCGTATGACTTTATCTTCTTTAGGATAAAGAAAATCAATTTCCGGTTTAAGTTCTTTCGCATTAAGAGAATCTATGAAGTTTTTTATCCTGTTGATTTCATCTATTTCCGATTTTATCTCAACCCCGTTTGCAATTTTATTTGCTGCTTCATGTACAATCCTTCCGAATTCAAATCTAGATTTATTTAACAGATAAGGCTGCTCAATATCGGCTGCGTCTGTTTGCAAGATTTCAGGTTCTGTTTCAGGTGACAATTCCATTAACAAATGAGGAGAAATAAATTTTTTACTTTTTGCAATTTTGCCGGGCAGATTAATTTTTGTAACGGTCCTGTCCGTATCTGATTTATTACTTATGATCTCATGATCAAAATTTTCAATTATCTCCTTTCCTGTTCTTTCAGAAAGTGACGTCATAAATGAAGATGGAGAGTAAGCTGTAACAAACAAATACTGCATAGCTCTGGTAACAGCCACATACAATAACCTTCTGTCTTCATCATAACTGTTTTTTTTGCAAATGCTTCTCATCAAATCCGATTTCCAGTTATCAAACATGTAATAATATTGATTCTTATCAGCGAAAAATTTTTTAGCTCTGATACCGGATATCTCATGGAAATATATACTGCCGCTGTCCTGCCTGAACACCGGGAAATTACTTTTGTTTACATTCGACAGTATTACTACCGGATATTCCAATCCTTTTGATGCATGAATGGTCTGCATTAAAACTGCATCAGTATTTTCACCTGTTACGATCTTATGCTCTGAATTTTTGGATCTGTCAATTATCCTTATAAGTTCATTAAGAGATATCAGATCATTTTTATTCCATGCACTTATGATGCTTATGATCTTATTTCCTATAGCATCATTAAAATTATATCTTCCTAATATTTCCCCGACAATTGCAAGCAGATTATTCCTGATCGATTTCAGATGTTTCAGAAATACATCTGCAGATTCCGGAATATCCGGAATGAGCCTTATACCGTTCTCCGAAATCATTTCAATAAGCCCTTTTATTTCAGGATAAGTATAACCATCTTTTTCCAGAACCGGTATCCATCCCAGAATATCCCTCTCATCAGATAAAAGCCTCAGCCAGGCAAGAACTATTATTCCCTGTTCACTTGAGAATATCTCCAGCCCGCCCCCGTAATTTGCCGGAATACCTGCTTTGATAGCTTCTCTCTGAAGTTCAAGACAGAATTTCTTGTTTCGTGATAAGACACAGATGTCAGAATATTTAACAGGTCTTTCTTCAATAATCTCGAATGTAGCCTTATTATAAACTCTTATCCTGTATTTTTCTTTTTCATTCAAAAGCTCAGAAATTTTTTTCAGCACAAGCTGATATTCATCTGCCTTGTCATTTGCCTGATAAAAGTTAATTTCAGTGTGATCACCGAAATTAAATTTTTCCTTCAAAGCTTCTTTAAAATTAATATCAATTATTTCCGAATCCACCTCTTCCTGGGCACTTCCTTTAACAAAAAGAGTTTCTCTGCTGAATTCAAGTATATCTATGGAACTTCTGTAATTATTTTCAAAAGTTATTTTCTTATACTCAGTAACATCATAATTAATTCTTGTTTCATCCTGATTTAACTGATCTTTAAACAAAGACAAACTATTGCCAAATTGAGTTATGTTCTCAATTTTTGTATTTCTGAATCCGTAAATGCCCTGCTTCCAGTCGCCGACAGCGCACAAGTTTATTTTGTTATTAACATTCTTACAAAGAAGCATTATTAATTTAAACTGTATCTCATCCGTATCCTGAAATTCATCTATCATTACATATTCAAACTGAGTTTTCTCTCTTACGTTTTTATTTTTCAGCAGAGTCAGATATGCAAACATCACCATAAATTCAAAATTGATCTGATTTCTTTCCAGAAGAAACTCAAGATATTCAATATATATGTCTTTCAGAAATTCTATATATTCATCCTGAAAATCATCATAGAAAATTTTATCTTTAACAGCGGAGTTAACTCTCTTCTCATCATAGATTTCTTCCTCATCAAGATCCGGATATAATTTATCCTTTAATGCATATGAGAATCTGTTTTTAAGTTCATTGATTTTCTCGCCGCCTCTCTGCGAGGCTACGGGTTTGTTCAGATCATCAAATAAATCTGAAAAGGCTTTGTAGTTCCCTTTCAGTATTGAATGCGCTTCCTTGCTCCATTTTCCATCTTCTGGATATATTCCCAGACTGCAAAGTTTTTTAATGATCTTCAAAATATTATCGCTTTCTTTTTGAAGGATGTAAAATAAATCCTGATACTTATTTCTGTATCTGTCTGTAAAAGACATAAAAAACTTTCTGAACAATTCTGATTCAAATTCTGAATTCTCAACAATATCAAAATTGGCAGGGAGATAATTTTTTAATCCAAGATATGCGGGAGAAGATACACCGTACTTTTTAACGATCAGGGAGCAGAATGAATGGAAGGTCATTACAGGCGCTTCGAGCAGTTTATGAACATTAATCCTGCCTGACATGCTTTTTATGATCTTCTGCTTCATCTGATTTGCGGCATTCACGGTAAAAGTAACAAGAAGTATATCTTCAGGATCAACATTCTTATCTGTTATGTTTTTGTATCTGTTGACTATAGAATAGGTCTTTCCCGTACCAGCGCCCGCATCCACAAGATATATACCTTCTGTGGATTCTATTAAATCCATTTGCGGATCAATGTTTGTAATTAATGCCATAATTTATTCCCTGAGCACAGATTTAAATATTCACAATTTTTACAGACGTCCCTTGAACCAAAAACCGGTTCCGCAGGAAACTTAGTTTTATTGTATTGATTAATTTCAGCTAATTTATCCTTTGCCATGTTTAAAAAAGCATCACAATCATTTTTAAAAACCGTCCCGTATTCCCCGCCGCCGGTTCTCTCTGCATAGATCTTTTTAGCCACAGGCATAAGTACGTTTTTTATTAATGTAACCTGTTTCATACAATTGAAATCTTTGTAAGTAAATTGAAGCTCTTTTATTATAGTTAATGATGTTTCATTGAATCTGCCGTATAGTTTATCTTTTTCAAAATATTCCAGTTCGTTAAGATTAAGATTGTCAAGTATATAATTATAATTCTCCCGTCCAATGACTGCAGGCAGCTTTGCAGATTTTTCATCAGTTATTAGATATTCATAAAATCTGTCAGTCCTGATATGATCTGAAAAATTCATGTCAAAATATCTGATTTTGGTAAGACACTCTTTAAGTTTATTATCCGGATTGATCTGATTTCTGTAATTAAAAAAAAGAAAATTGTATATAAACTCAACTTCTTTTGTAACTTCTCTCTGAAAGGATATATAAGCAATTGCCTGAAAATCAAAATTCTCATATTCATTTTCCTCTATATAATCTATGTTTGACTGATAAGTAACTTCCGATTCACCCTTTTTAACGGATGAAGATTTATAATCAACAATTTTATTTTCATACTGAAGATCAATTTTTCCGTTAATCAGAGAATTATCATTTCCTCTTATCCATTTTTCAGTATTGATGTATATTTTCTTTAACCCAAATCTGTCCATTAAGATATTTTCTGTTTTTCCGGAGGGAGACTGAGAGGGAGTTTTATTAATTTTCATCTCATTAAGAAAACTCATGACTGATTCCGCGCCTAATCTGAAATCAGATCTCACAAATTCAGTGTTTATGTTTTTTACAAAAACTGACATCTCTTCAGTCATAACGTCAAGTATCTCATCAAATTTTTCTATTGTAAATTCAGGATGGTTAAAATACATTTCGGCAAAATTATGAAATAAAATGCCCCTTTTCATTGCTGGATTTACCTCGTAGGGAAACAATTTGTTCAGTGAATAAAGCTTCGGGCATCTGTAAAAATTATTAAGACCTGTAGGAGATATATTCTTTAGTTCATTGACAGGTTTGAAAGTAATTTTTCCTTTTTCCGGTTTATACAATTTATTTACAGAATTGTCATTTACATAGACCGGAGCAAAATATTTATCATCAAAACTGTCAGCCTTTTCTTCTGATAGAATAGAAAAATAATAACAAGGTATCACCTCTTCATAATCTCTGACATTTCGGACAAAATAATATTTTTTTTCTCCCTGCTGAATAAGTATCTGAAATCTCATTCTGTTCTTTTCTTCCTCTTCCTCTTTGTTCAGATAATCCTTATCCGGATAAATGCGCATCCATGATTCATCCAGACCTATATAAAAGATGATTTTTCTGTCAATGAATGCCGAGTTCAGAGCATTTACAAACAGGATCCCTGTTTTCTCAGAACCTGTATCCATATCAAACTCTCTCAGAATGTATCTAAGGTCAGCAATGCTTTTCTCAGAGATCTTCGTATTCTCAAATCCGGATAATTCCATCATTTCAATAAGAGCAGGATTTATGTTATAATCAAAACTGACTTTTAATGTTTCCAATAGTTTATTGAAATTCATGTTATTTATATCCATGCAAATGTCATATAAAGATTTCAATTCTTTATTTTTATTTAAACTCCTGACATATATGCCTGCATTATAATTATTGAATTCCGGCGGGATCCTTATTCCAAATTCATTTGCCAGAGGAATAATTTCTTTTAGTTCAATATTTTCTATATCAGATGATATTTCAAGAAAAGATATAAACGTCCTTACTGAAAGATCATCCTTTAGATAATATTTTTCTTCAATCTGTAATCCTTTCTTTTTGATAAGTGATTTTATTATTTCAAGATATTCAGATTCAATATTGAGGACTATGGCTGTTTCATCAGCATTCTCTTCACTTATAAGTTCAGCAATACTCCGTGCAAGTGATTCATCTGAGTTAAATACATAAGTTTTGTCAGGTGAGAATTTTTCATCAAGAAACAACTCTATTCTGTCGGCAGGTTTACCTTTTTTTATCAGAACCTCCATATCCAGAAGTGAAAAGAGCTCTTCACCTATAACTGCTATATTCTTACTACCATAATAATCTTCATTAAAATTTTCCATAAGGCTTTCAATCGTGTCATATTCTTTCAGCAGATCAAGTATTACTTTTTCGTCGTCTGAAAGATAAAAAGAAACAAATTCAGATTTAGCATTATACATCCAGATCTCATATATCTTTTTTATTGTCTGATGTAATAAATTCAGAGGAATTTTTTTGCTTTTAAAAATGGAAAGTATAATTTCCGTTTTATCATATATTTTTTCATAATATACATCCGCAAATTTTTTGGCGATCTGTTTCGGAGTCATTGCAAGATATCCCAGTCTGGGCTCACTCACGAGTTTGTTTAAAGCTGTTGCAAGAGGAGCATCATTTGTAATTACAAGTTCATACCCTGATACTTCATTAAATAATTCCTGAATGGTTTTTGATTTTCTTAACATAAATGAAATGAAAATTAGATTTCAAAATACAGATTTCACCTTATAAATAAAATACTATGAGAAGTTAATTTGTTTTGCAAATATATATCTGTCCGGAACGGTGTAAAGAAAAACAGAATAGAATCATCTGTAATCTTGCAAACTTTCTTATGAACGATCAAAATAAAGAAGTAAAGAAAAATCACCGGCTTTTGATAAATTGCCGGAAATTCATTTACATTTACGGGTACTTCTATATCATTAATTGAAATGATTGATTCATTATTCAATATTAACCTTATATTAATTTAAAAATATGTATAAGACGGCACTGGAATATACACTGTAATGTGATTAAGTATAACCTTGAAATTTCTTACTGTTGAAATTAATTTGAATTTCACTTTACCAGAAAATCTGCAAGTAAACGCAGAATTTTTCAAACCGGCTTGCGCAGAGCATTTTTAAATTAAGCAAACAATATTATAAAATGGCAAAAAAATCCAGCTCAGACATTATAAAGATCTACTCATGGAATGTAAACGGTATCAGGGCTATTCAGAAAAAAGGTTTTATGGAATGGATCGCAGAAAGCAGAGGAGATATAATCTGTCTCCAGGAGACTAAAGCCCAGCCTGATCAGCTTGATGACTTTATAAAAAATATAGACAACTATAAATCATACTGGTTTTCCGCAGAGAAGAAAGGATATTCGAGCGTTGCAATTTATTCAAAACCTGACCCGGAAAATACGATCAATGGATTCAATAATCAAAAGTTTGATTCTGAAGGAAGAGTTATTTTTGCAGAATATGACAAATTCATTCTTGCAAATGTATATTTTCCAAACGGAGGACGCGGACCGGAAAGAGTTAAATATAAACTGGATTTTTATGATGAACTTTTTTTCAATCTCGAAAAAAAATACAGGGACAGAAAGGGAATAATTGTTGTAGGTGATTATAATACTGCTCACAAGGAAATAGACCTTGCCCGTCCCAAAGAAAATGTAAAAACTTCCGGCTTCTTGCCTGAAGAGAGAGAGTGGATCGATAAAATCATCAATCTAGGATATACGGATGTTTTCAGAAAATTCAATAAAGAACCCGGACAGTATTCATACTGGGATCAGATCTCCAGAGCCCGGGACAGAAACATAGGCTGGCGAATTGATTATTTTATGGTCAGTAATGATATTGCAGGTAATGTTAAAAAGGCTGAGATCCATCAGGATGTTTTCGGAAGTGACCACTGCCCTGTATCAATTGAAATAGAGTTCTGATAAATCTGAAATAAATTTATAAATCGTTTTCTTACGGGTTCCTAAATTAATATACAAAATTCGATATTCCATCTATACAAATGAGAGCTGTACTAATAACGGAAACAGGCTTTGACGGGGATTTTCACAAAAATCTGAGTATTCAGAATATACCTGATCCGGAGGCCGGAGAAAATGATGTACTTGTGAATATAAAATTTGCTGCTTTAAATCACAGGGATCTCTGGATTATAAAAGGTGCTTATTCAAAGATCAGACTTCCTGTGGTACCAGGATCCGATTGCTCGGGAGTAGTAGTATCGGCGGGGAAAAATGTAACCGGGTTTTTACACGGTGACGAAGTAATAATCAATCCGGGATTTAACTGGGGAGATAATGAAAATTTTCAATCGGGAGAATTTAAGATACTTGGAATGCCGGACAACGGGACTCTTTCGGAATACATTGCCGTAAATAAAAATTATGTTTATAAAAAACCCGCGCATTTATCTTTATCTTCTGCTGCGGCAATTCCTCTGACAGGTATTACGGCTTTCCGTTCAGTTTTTAAAAAAGCTGAATTAAAAAAAACTGATCGTATTTTAATTCCGGGTATAGGAAGCGGTGTATCAACATTTGTATTATTATTTGCCGTCAGCATTGGTGTTAGTGTGTTTGTTACATCCGGAAGTAATGAAAAAATAGAATCAGCAATTTCTCTCGGAGCCGAAGGTGGAGTTAATTATAATTCGGATAATTGGGAAAAAGAATTGTCAGAGATTTCTTTAAATAGTATCAACGTAGTAATTGACGGTTCAGGCGGTAATACAATAAGTAAATGTATGGAATTTATAAATTACGGGGGAAGGATAGTTTGTTATGGCGCAACTTCAGGGAATGTAAAAGATTTCCCGATGGCAAGACTTTTCTGGAAGCAACTAAAGATATTTGGTTCGACAATGGGTTCTCCTGAGGATTTTAATGAAATGATTAAATACATTGAAAAGGAAAAAATATCTCCGGTCGTTGATAAGATCTTTAAACTTGATAATATTTCTGATGCTTTTGAAAGAATGAATAATAGCGAACAGTTTGGAAAGATCGTTGTTGAGATTTAGGGTATTTGATATATAAATATTAAATTTTAAAAATTAAATTTTAAATTTTATACCAGATTTTAATCCCAAAGATCTTATTTATTACTTTTCTTCTTTTTGGAAGGTTTTGCGATCTTATTATATTCGAGAGCAAGATCCAGCCAGTACTGCAATTGTTTTTTCGTTCTCATACCAACGGGCTCGACATATACAAATCCTTTCATCGGTCTGCCGGTAAAATCCATTGGAGAACAGCCTTCTTTGCCGAGAGCTTCAATATACTTATCAGGATCCAGACGAACCATGAGTTTTTCTTTTTCAACTCCGACACACATCTTTCCGTTTACCATAAAACACAAACCGCCGAACATATTTTTCTCCTCCACATTCAAATCCTCCCGGGTTAATGAAAATATCTCTCTGACACTGTCAGCTATTTCCTGATTGTATGACATGATTTAATGTAAAATTAAGTATTAAGAATAATTTTTAATAATTATTTATTTCATTTAGCTCCGCATAACTTTTCATTTAATGGCATTGCTAAATTTTCCAGCTTCCGAAATTTTACGTGAACATCAACTTAACTTCGTTCATTTTAAAATCAATACTTTGAAGACTGTTCTTAAAAATTTATGTACTAATTACTAAGATTCTTTTTTATTTCGTAAATATCTTTTCTTCTGTCTTTAAGATTTTTTACACTTCCGAAATTATGAAGTTCTCTTAACAAGTCCAGATCAACATCAGCTATAAGTATCATTTCAGTATTTGGAGTAGCTTCGGTCTTTATACCATTTACGGGAAACGGAAAATCACAGGGAGTAAATACCATAGACTGTGCATACTGAATATCCATATTATGAACTTTAGGAAGATTCCCGACGCTTCCGGCTATTACTACGAAACATTCATTTTCAACCGCTCTTGCCTGAGCGCATACTCTGACTCTTGAATATGCATTCTGCGTATCGGTTAGAAATGGCACGAACAATATTTCCATTCCTTCTTCAGCAAGTAATCTGCTTAGTTCCGGAAACTCTACATCGTAACAGATAAGTATTCCGATCTTTCCACAATCTGTATTGAATGTTTTTATATTCTTACCGCCTTTAAGACCCCATACCCTGCTTTCATCAGGAGTGACATGAAGCTTTTCAAATCTTTCAACTGACCCGTCTCTTTTACATAAATATCCAGCATTAAACAATTCGTCATTTACCAGTTCAGGCATGCTTCCCGCAATAATATTAATATTATATGATATCGATAATTTAGAAAACTCCTGTATGATCTTATCTGTATATGATGCAAGCATTCTTATCGCTTCGGCTTCTCCAAGATGATTATATTTTGCCATAAGAGGAGCATTAAAGAATTCAGGGAAAAGACAAAAATCACTTTTATAGCCACTGAGGGCATCGACAAAATATTCCGCCTGCTGCATAAGCTCTTCGATCACCTGATATGGACGCATCTGCCACTGTACAAGACCGATCCTCACTACTCTTTTATTAGGCAGCAGTATTTTTTTATTTTCATTTTCATAATAAATATTTTCCCATCTTAAAAGAACCGCGTACTCATTTGAAGCTTTATCACCTTCAAGATAACTTTTCAGAACCCTCACAGGATGGAAATCATTGGACAATTGAAAATTCAATACCGGATCATGAATTTCCCTTGATTTAACTTTTTCTATATATTCTTTGGGTGTGATTGATTCGGAATATTTATGATACTGCGGAATCCTTCCTCCGAATACTATTCCTTTCAAATTCAGTTCTTCGCAAAGATTTTTTCTGTATTCATAAAGCCTCCTTCCCAGTCTCAGACCTCTGTATTCAGGCTTTACAAAAACATCAATACCATACAGAATATCTCCGTCTTCAGTATGTGTTTCAAAAGTATAATTCCCCGTAATATCCTTATAATTATGCTGCTCACTGAAGTTATCATAATCCACAATTATTGATAATGCGCAGCCGGCTATGTCACCTTTAACTTTAACCACCGCCTGACCTTCAGGAAATTTTTCGAGAAGTTTTGAAATATGAACTTCAGTCCATATTGAATGTGGCATAGTTTTATAGGATTCTATCATTACTTTTTTCAATTCCTGATAATCATCAATCGTTAACAATGTTAGTTCAATGTTTTCGTCCTGTATTTTCATAAATTTTATTTTTTTTAATTTAAATTTTTAGAAGTCCGGATTAAATATTTTTTTGATCTCAACTCTGATATCCGGATAAAACAATCTGATATTACTAATATAATAAAACATATAGTTTTATAAAACCAGGAGTTGATTTATTCGTTACAAAGGAACTTTTATTTTCTTTTTAACAGGTAAATCACTCTTATGCAGATCCTCGAGATACTGATCTTTAAGCTGATCATAGAAGGAATGTCTGCTGACAAAATTTGAAACAAGATTTGCTATTACGGCAGTAAGCATTAAATTGAATATAATATTGTGATTATTTGTCATTTCAATTACAAGTATTGATGAAGTAAATGGACTTTTTGTTATCCCGGTTAAAAATCCAACCATGCCGCAAAGTATGACAAGATTTGTATCTGTGCCGGACAATTCCATCCAGCCTGAGATCAGAGCACCTATACTTGCGCCAGCACTCAGTGACGGTGCAAAAATACCGCCAGCCGCGCCGGAGGTAAATGAAATAACGGGTCCAATTATTCTTAACAAAGGAATGTACCATTCAAGATATTTCTGATCCGTAAATAAAGTTGCGACCATGATCTCCTTACCTGATCCAAAAGCTCTTGCATCAATAATTACAGCCATAGAAGCTAAAATAAGTCCGCAGACCATAGTATAAAATAACTTTTGTTTATTGTTCCTCAGATCCTTCTTTTTTTCCGAAATATAAAGTATCGCTTTACCCATACCGCTTCCGGCAAGTCCGGTGACTACCGAAACCGGAATTACGATCAGTACCATCCATAAGGAAGTATCATTGATGAGAGGATATCCCAGGTATAGATAAGGACCTAAGAGATTTAAAGCTGTCAGACCTGCAATGATAACACCGGTAAGGAGTGCGGATTTAAAAAAACTAAAATGTGTTCTTGTCAGTTCTTCTATTGCAAATACTATTCCACCGAGAGGAGTATTGAATGCGGATGCAAGCCCGGCAGCTGCACCAGTTACAAGCATAGTTCTTGTGGAAATCTTCGGATACCATTCCGGGAGAAGATCATTTATTTTTTTAAAAATAGAAGCAGATATCTGAATGGTAGGTCCTTCCCGTCCGATAGCTCCGCCTCCGAATATCATTATAAGACTTGAAGCCATTTTTACAAAAATGACTTTTACTCCAAGCAATTTATCGACTTTGGATTTTTCTTTAGTGTTAGATAATTCAATAGCAGCAACTACCTGAGGGATTCCGCTGCCTTTAGAATATGGTGAATATTTTTTTACAACCCACCATGCTAGAATAAATGTCAACGGTGTAATAATAAAAAACAGCCATTTCTCTTTTTCAAAAATATATGAAGTTCCGTCTTCCGCCCATGAAAAGAGCTTTGCATAGAAAACAGATAAAAGACCGGTAATAATTGCTCCGATCCAGAACGGCAACGCATTAAGAAAATTTTTCTTAAAACTCTTACTGTCTAAAATTGAAATTAGTTTTTCTCTGATGAGTCTTATAAAATCCATTCTTTGAGAAATGTTGACATTACGTAGTTTCTGTGTAAGTTTACAAATATATTTAATATATGAAAATTAAATTAAATATTTTGAGAAATAATCTTAATCATTAAAATAAAAATAAAAAATAATTTTCATAATAAGGATTATAGCATTTTAAAAATCAGTGAATCAGTAAGGAATTTTAAAAACTTGCGCTGATAAGTTAAAGGTAAAAGTTACAAAATAATATCTCTTAACTTAATAATGAATATGAGATCAGTAATTTATTGTCATCTTTCCATTGAATCCAGCCTTTACCTAAGAGTGTATAATTTTCATCATAAAGTTCAACAGACATCCATTCATCCTGAATGAGTACAGGTTTCAGGAAATCATGTTTTATGTTTACTTCACCTGCATAGTCAAGAGGTTTGATCCTGATCTTTTGATCAGTATCCGGGAGCAGCTCGACAGAATTAACACTTAAAAGAAATTCCGGCCAGTACAGAATTTCTCCCGCGTACCTGTCAAGGAAGCTCATCTTTTGTATCCTGTCATTAACTGACACTTCCACAAAATCTTTTCCGACAGATATCAGTTTCAGATAAAAAATATCATAATCGAGTTTATAATGTTCTGGTAATAACCAGGGCGGCGCATATATGAGATCATAATTACTAATCTCAGTTTTCTTAAAAACTAAACTGTCATCAGGTGAATGTTCATATACAGGTTTATTAAGATTCTGCTCTCCATAAAAATACAAAACTTTTTTAGTAATAATATCCGGTTTAAAGAAACCAAGTCCCATTATATAGTCCGGTTCATCTTTAACCGGAGAATAGCCAGTATTATAATTAGCAGTTAATATATTTGCTTTTTGATAAGATGTATCTGATCTGTTTTCATTTGAGCCATTCATTAAAAAAATCCGGAAAGTGATCGCAACAAGCAAAACAACAAGAGCAATAGCAAGTATCCTGTTGGCTTTTTTTATTCTTGCCGGATCAGCCTTATAGCAAAAAATAAGCGCAGTCATCAGCGCGGCAATAGCGGCATACACTCCATACATAAAGACTATTGCGCCTCCTGCCAGCCCCTGTCCTTTTGCTGCACCGGTGATCGCCGCAAATGACATACCCAGGATATCAAATACCAGAATTGCCAAAAGATACATAATCAGAGAAGGTGGTTGTAATAGTTGTTTCATAATATATTTTCAGTTAATTAAAAAAAAAATCATAAATGACAGAAGTTCACTTCCGGAGAAATTAATTTTCTCAAATCTTATTGATCTTATCAAATGAAGTTTTAATTCCTTTGATAAGAGAAGAGCTGAAGCCCTGATGTTCCATTTCATTTAATCCGACAATAGTGCATCCCTGCGGCGTGGTAACTCTGTCTATAAGTTGTTCGGGATGAACTTTCTCTTCAAGTGACATTTTAGCAGCACCTTTTACGGTTTGCGATGCAATTGCAAGAGAAGTGCCCGCATCGAATCCGATTTCAATACCCGCCTGCATTGCAGCTCTTATATAACGAAGTGCATAAGCAGTTCCGCAGGCACCAAGGATCGTTGCCCCATCCATTAATTTTTCTTCTACCTTAAGAGCAGTTCCGAGATATCCGAACAATTCCACTATCCGTGATCCGGCTTTCTTATATTTATCATGAAAAGAAATACAGGTAGCCGATTCTCCGAATTGCGCTGCAATGCTCGGCATTATTCTGACTACCGAATGAGCTTTTAATGTTTTCTTTTCAATTTCTTCCAAACTTAAAGCGCTGACAGCTGAAACGATGATCTTATTTTTTATGAAAGGCAGAATTTCCTGAATTACCGCATCAGCCTGATAAGGTTTTACAGCAAGTATAATAATATCGGCATTAGCTATTCCGTGTGTGTTATCTGATGAAAGAAATATGTTCAGTTCTTGCAGCTCTTTGATAAATTCTATATTCCGCCTTGTTACTGTCAGATTTGATTTCGGAGAATATTTTGCCAAACCTTTAGCCAGTGCAACTCCAAGATTGCCGCCTCCGATAATGTGAATATTTTTTATTTTAGTTTTCATTTTTAATTTAATGTTTTCTGTTTAGTAAGCCTTTTAATATTTAAAATTCAAAATAGACTTATCAATTTTAATCCGGGAAAAATAATTCCGGTCTTATTTCCAGTTTTCATTTGCTTTTTCAATTCCTGCCTTACCTTCCTTTAGCCATTCATTTTTAATATCAGGTTCAGCGCAAAGATAAAGTTTGCCGTCAATTATGTCAAAAGTTTCAGGGTCTGAATCTGCTGAGAAACCTTTACTAACTGCAAAGCTGCAATAGCCACCATACTGAGGTAAATACTTATCAGGATCACTTTTAAAGAGATCAAGATTTTCCTGAGAAGTAAAATACCAGGTTGCATTATTATATCCGAATGTAAAATTACTATTCCCTTTGACCGCTTTGAGTTCAGTAAAATATGCGACAGGGTCATATCCGTGTATTGCTTCACCGGACACAATTCCTTTATTCACTTTACCGTGCAGACCCCAGGATAAAGGGAAAATATGATTGTAAAAAGCAAATGCTATAAGAATTAATACTATTATTCCGAGTATTGCGGAAATTCTGTTTAATAATTTCTTTGATCTCATTTATTTTAAAATGTATAATAGTTATTGCAAGAATTTAAAAGAACCTGAAAATTTGAGGCGGATGAAGTCCTGCCGGTTTCAAGTTTTGTCTGATAAAAGGAAACAATATTCATAACTAAGATCAAAGCATGACCATAAACTTTCCCTGAAAAATTTTCACAAACTGTTTCTTTACAGACTTAAACCATCTTAGATCATGTCCAGGTTTTAAAGTGAACAATATAATCAATTCAGTATTACATTCAGTTTAAGTAATTAAAAAAGTAAGCGGGTTTGCCGGGATGATCATATTATTAAAATCTTTTTTAAATTTATGCAATGATTTGTAAAATAAAAATCTAAATTTAGGATTAAACCATGGTTAAAGATTCAATTTGGCTATCAAAAATAAAAACTCCGAAACCATAGTTAATCATACATATGATTCCGGAATTTAATAACTGAACAGTCAGTATTTCTACTGAGGTTTTATTTTATCAGCAGCATCTTTTTTTCAGACCTGAAAAGATCAGAGCCGCTGGTTGCAATTAATTTATAAAAATATACACCTCCCGGTAAATTAGCTGCATTAAATTCAGTTTTATATGAACCAGCATTCTGATTTTTATCAACAAGTTTTAAAATTTCCTTTCCCTGCACATTATAAACATTCAAAGTAACATAACTATTTGACGGAATATTATATTCAATAACTGTAGAAGGATTGAAGGGGTTAGGATAATTTTGTTTTAATTCGAACTCAGCAGGTATAAGTTCACCGGTATTTTCAGCTGAAAGAATAATAGAAGCCTGTTTAAGTACAATATCAGCATTAGGGTCAAAGACAACAGAAGTTGGCTGTAAAGAAAAATTCCAAATGAATGTCTGATTATTTACATCATTCATTACTCTTATTATTGTATCAGAACCACCTGTAAAATTTATCTTTACTTCAACTGGCATTTTAAAAAACACTGTATTTGTCTGAATTTGTTTAGCAGTAAAATGAACATCCCAAGATGATCCTGAACCTGTGAAGTAATACGAATTTGAATAAACGGGATGATTTGGATTATAAATCCATTCATTAAAAAACCAGTTTAGATCCTGACCTGTCACTTCATTAACTTTAGTTATAAAATCAGCTGTTACTGCATTTTTAAATTTGAATTTAGCGGTATCAGAGGCATAACCTCTGAGCGTATTAAAAAATAAAGCTGAATCCTGCAATACATATCTAAGCATATGAAGAACACATGAACCTTTATAATATGTCATAGCAGTGTTAAATAATGTTCCCTGGGAGGGAGTTATTACAGCCCATTCCGGATTATAAATTGACCAACCGGGATTACTGCCAAGATAGCCGTTTGCATCACCGTTAATAGAAGATTTGTAAGATGAATATCCATTGGTGGTTTCTTTCCACAAAGCTTCACAATAAGTGGCAAAACCCTCATTAAGCCATATATCTGCCCAGGTTCCCGGAGAGATCATATCACCAAACCACTGATGTCCGAATTCATGAGCAACTACATTCTCGTTCCAGTAATTTGGACCAAGAATCGTAAGCGATTGATTTTCCATGCCGCCCCATGAGAATAAGTTATTGGCAGTTGCAAAGCCATTTTTTTCAAAAGGATGTTCACAGAAGATCTTAGAAAATCTTGTCATCATAGCAGGCATCTTTGATTTAATGTTAGCCAGACCGGATTCACCCGAATTCCAGTAAAACCTAATCGGAATTGTGTCATTAGGATCTGATAATTTCTGCCAGTAAACAACATCCAGATTATAATTCACTTTTCCGATCATAGTCATAAGATAAGAAGCGATCGGATCTCTGCTGATCCAGTGATAATATATTGCACCGCCCGAGACTACGGAATCAGCAAGTCTTCCGTTAGATCCAAGCAAAACGCTGGTCGGTACTCTTGCAGTCAGATCCAGGGTAGCTTTATCAGAAGGTCTGTCCCAGCATGGAAACCAGCAGCGGGCTCCTTCAGGTTCGCAGTCCGTAAAGACCATTCCTGATCCGGCATAGAAACCGTTATCGGTGACATTATTGTGCCTGTAAAAAATTTTTAGAACCAGAGATTCTCCTGGATTATAAAGTCTGTCAAGAACAATGTTAAGCAAGTCTCCTGTATGAGAATATACAAGAGGCAAATTATTTTTTAAAACTGAATCAATAACCATTGAACTGTTCTTTGCATTCAGTGATATTGAGTTCAATGATGAATCTATATTCAGACTTATTTCATTTGATGCCGTGAATGATCTTGGATAAGGAGAGATAAAGCAGTTATAAATATCCAGCTCAAGCTTATAATTCAAAACATCAAAGGAATGTTTTGGTGAATTAGGAGAATCCTGTCCGTTTATATGCAAAGTATTCTTCCCGTTCAGTTTTTTTTCTGAACAAAGTTCTGCTCCTGTTTTCTCCATCATTTGAGCAAATATGTAACCACTTGTAAATTGTAACAAAATAATTAATACTATTGATAGTCTTTTCATTTTGATGTTTTTAATAATTGATTTAAACCTTTTTGAAATAGGATTAAATAAATTTACTGCAATTTTTATACCTTAGAATTTGAATTATAGAATAAAATCCCTTTATTTTCGATAAAATTTTTATTTAAAGTGTATATTTTCTACACAGATTAAATTAATGATGACATAATACACATTTATTTTTATTATTACCAAAACTGAAAGTAACAAGATATTGAATATTTTATAAAACAATCTGAGCAGAAACAGCAGATCAGTTTACAATCTTTTCTATATAATTAGAATTCATTAATCCCAGAACCCCCATATACTTTAGATCAAAAGACATCATATCTCCTGTTTTATATCCTTTCTTATTTTTACCAAGATCAACTACAAGCATATCAGAACTTGCTTCTATTATCCTGACTGAATCATCTTCAGGGATCAGATAATCAGGGTTTAAATCAAGTAAACCAACATCAAGTATTGCTCTGTAAGAAGTCTTTCCTTCATCTTCAGGATTGAATTCAGGAATACGACCGGCTACATTTTCTATCTGATCACCTGAGGGTAAAACCGGTTTTATATTTAGCTCGATAATTTCAGGATAAAATTTAAATACATCTGTTTCCATTCCTCTGAAAGGTTTTCCTGTAAACAGATTATTTCCAAAAAATAGGGCTTCCCCGATCCTGAAATGGTTAACGTCTCTGGGGATTTTCTTATCCAGCAAAAGCGGAAGAGTAACACTTGTACCGCCTGAAATCCATGGGATCTTTCTGTGAAAAATTACTTCAATAAGTTTTTTATACAAACAAAGCTGAATAAGTTTTTCCTGATTTGGCAGGATACCATTCAAACAATTAAAATTGGTACCAATTCCGATAATCCCGATATTAGGAAGTAAAAAAACTTTTTTATAAAATTCCGCAAGCTGATCTCCCATGATCCCTTCTCTGAGATCACCCATTTCGATCATAATAATTATCTTATGAAATTTCTGCTGACGGCAGGCTTCATCGCTCAGAAGTTTTATTGTAGAGTATTCCGTATTGAAACTGACATCAGCATATTTTATTACATTATGTATGCTCCGTTTCGCAGGCGGTTTTATGTATACAGTTTGAATTTCAGGATTTAAAGATTTAATGGTTTTTATATTTCCGATTCTCGTGTCATGCATTTGACTGACACCTAACTTAAGTAATTCGTTCAGAAACAATTTGTTACCGCATAATAGCTTTGTTACTACTCCCCATTCAATATTATTTCTTGAAAAGATTTTTTCCAGATGCAGATAATTATGTTTGAGTTTACCCGGATTAAGACTTAATACTGCCATATCATTTTATTTTACTACAATTCTTGGAATGTTGATATGCAACCTGGTCAGTAACTCATAGTTAAGCTGATTACTTTGTTCACTAAACGAAGATACGGTAATCGCTTTTCCGTTTTGTTTTCCAATAAGAACTACTTCATCACCTTTGTTTACATTCTCTATTCCGGTAACATCAACTGATAAACTATTCATGTTCACCGTTCCAATTACAGGTGCTATTTTTCCATTAATCAATACCGATCCTACGTTACTTAAATTTCTGCTGAATCCATGTGAATAACCAACCGGAATCACGGCAATTTTAGTATTTTTATTTGCCAGATAAGCTGTACCATATCCTATAAAACAACCTTTTTTTACTTCTTTAACTGACATTACTTTTGATGTCCATCGAATAATTCTTTTTAACATAACCGGTAAATTATCTTTTTCGCCTGTACATAACACATGTGTTTCTTTATTCGGCCAGTATCCATATTGTAATATTCCGATTCTCACCATATTTTTCTGAGTTTCAGGATAATTGAGTAAAGCTGCTGAGCAAGTTGAATGCTGATAAACTGATCTCAGACCCTCATCTTCAAACATTTTCAGGGTTAATTCAAAATTATTGATCTGATTAGAAACTCTGAAATGATTTGCCCTGCTTTCTGCACCTGCAAAATGAGTAAAGACACCCTGTAAAATAACATGTTCACCGTTCTTTCTGAACCATTTAAATAATTTCGGAAAATCAGTGTGTGCAAATCCCGTCCTTCTCATGCCTGTTTCTATCTCTATATGGATCTTAGATCTGATATTCATTTTTTTTGAATAATCCTTAGCAATCTCAAGTCTTTCAAAATCGAATACAGAAAATTCAATATTATTTCTAATGGTCCATTCTATTGCTTCATTTTCGATTGCACCCATAATGAATAATTCAGGAATATTATACAATTGTTTTTTCAGCAAAAAAGCTTCCTCAGCCGAATACAAAGCAAAATAATCTATTCCTTCGTCCATTGCCATTTGTACAAATTGTGATACCCCGTGACCATATGCATTACCCTTGACTACACTGCAGTAACGGACACCCGGCTTTAATTTTTTCTTAATGAATCTTAGGTTGTACTGCAAAGCCGATGCACTAAGTTCAATAATGGAGGTATCAAACATATATGGTTAATTGGTTAATAATATTTGTAAATATTTTCACACCTGTTTCAATAAGTTCATCAGGAAAATCATAATCAGGATTATGAAGAGCCGGAATATTTTCACCTGCTCCGAGACCAAACATACAGCCTTTAAAACGTGAAGTAAATAATCCGAAATCCTCACCCCATTTAAAAGGATATTTTTTTTCAGTGACAGTAAACCCTGAATTACTTCCTGCTATTCTTACAATATCAACAGCTTCTGTGTTATTATTACTTGCATAAAAAGTCTGAAGATATTTTAACTCAATTTTTAATCCATGTTTATCAGCAATACTTTTACTGATTTTTTCAATTTGATCTTCAAAACTTCGTAAAATATCATCATTCCAGGATCTTAAAGTAAAATGCACAGTTGCCTTTCCGGGAGAAATTCCATAAGCTTTTTCACCAAGTTCTGCATAGACAGGTGTAACAATCATCATATCATCCCGTTCAGGTTTATTATTATTTTTTGAAATACATTCCCGAAGTATCTCAGAAACTGCAAGTGCAGGATTGTTTCCCTGTTCCGGTTCAGCAGCATGTGACTCTTTACCATAAAGATCTATAATTAAGCTGTTTACAGAAGCTGTGAATAAATCATCTTTAACTATAATTTCATTTAATTTATATCCGGGCAGGTTGTGTAATGCAAATATGAAATCCGGTTTAATATCCGAAAATTTTTTATCTTCTAATATCGCCTTAGCCCCCATACCTATTTCTTCAGATGATTGAAAAAGTAATCTTATCTTTCCTTTAAGAGGACTATGAATTTTAAGATACTGCGCAACTCCGCATAAGATTGCTGAATGTCCGTCATGGCCACATTTATGAGAAACATTCCTGTATTGGGATCTGTATTGAAATGTATTCAATTCTTCAATAGGTAAAGCATCGAGTTCAGAACGAAAAATTATCTCCTTTCCGGAATGTCCTGAGTCCCAGGTTGCGATAATGCCATACCCTCCGACGCCGGATAATAATTCTGTTGGATTGCAGTTTGATAAGAATTCCCTGATTGACCGGGAAGTAATTTTTTCGTTATCTGATAATTCAGGAATTGAATGCAGGTGTTTTCTGAAATTTACAAGCTGATTGAAATTTATTGTCATAAGCTATTAATTACAACATTTTCTTTTATACACGTGTGGCACATTTCTGTTTTAAACAGAGTCAACATAAATAAATTCTTTCATTTTAAAATAATGATTTCTTTTCATAAAAAAAATGTGCCACACGTATAGTCAAAAGAATTCCTTCAATCAAATCATTCAGCCTGATACCTCATCTCAAGATACTTATTTGTAAATCCTAATTTCTCATAAAGAAATTTAGCGGGATTATCAGGTTCTACATGCAATGCTATTCCGCCCCTGGTCTTTGGCATTACTTCCAGCATCAGTTTTTTTCCAATTCCTTTTCCACGATGATTTCGGTGAATAGCAATATAGACGAGTATATTAGATGGAATATATCCTTCCATTCCTGTCTCATTTAAAACTACTGAACCTATGATCTCTTCATTTTCAATACAGAGTATTATCATACCGCCTTTCTCAGGATTTAATGAAAATTTTATCGCCTTAAGAATAAATTCCTTCTTATCTCCAAACTGGTCCAGATTCTCAAATAAAAAATCAGCAATTTTTTCATTGCTAAATTTTTCATTTTCACCGCTTTTTGGATCAATGTGTATATATGTCATATTTATGAATTATTTAAATATTTAGGATTTCTAAAAAATATTGAAAATGTGATGAAAATTAATAAAGACATACTAATTCCAAATATATTCGCATCGAGACCGAATGGTAAATTTACATCCAGTGCAGTAAGTATGATTGTAGTACTTCCTCCTCCTGCCATTGAAGAAAGAGCTGCTATCCAGTTTGTCTGTCTGAAAAACATTGCTGCCATTAAAGGTACAAATAATCCGGAAACCATAAATGCATATGAGTACAACATTAACTCCAAAACATTCTGCATATTGGCTGCAAGAAAAATTGCCAATGTACCTAACAGCAATGTAAGGATCTGGGTAAAGATAAGCACTCTCGGATGACTTTCCAAACCAGGAAAAAATTTAATAAGAATATCAGTAAGCATGTTTCCTGATGCAGCCATCAGACAACTGTCTGCCGTTGACAGAATTGCCGAAAAATATGCTGACATCATGACTCCCATTAAACCAACCGGCAAAACCTGACGAAGCAGCAACGGTAATCCAAGTTCAGGATCCATTCCGGCAGCATCATTATATCCTGATCCGGAAAACATTCCCTGCTCAGCTGCTACTCTTCCGAAAATCCCTAGAAGCACTCCCATGAATGCCATCACCGGCCATTCAAATAATCCAGCTATAAACCAGGCTTTCCGAGCTTCTTTTTTATTTTTACTTGCATATATCCTTTGATACAAAGTCATTCCGACAAACCATATTGGAATTATGGTAACTGCCCAGTTTACTAATGTCTGCCAGCTTACCGATGTCATCGACATAAAATCAGGTTGTATGTATTTTATAATTTCTTCCCGGCCGCCTATAGCAAAATAAGAAATTGGAATTCCTACAAATACCAATCCCACCATAAGAATGATCCACTGAACAGTATCTGTAAAAATAACTGCTTTCATTCCTCCCATTACTGTATAAAAGATCGTTACCAGTCCCATTACTATTAATGCTGTTTCTACACTTAAACCTTCAAAAGATGAAGATGCAAGTTTTGCTCCCGCTAGTATCTGAGAACTTGTAAATCCAAGATAACCTATTGCTGAGATTATTCCTGCTGCCAAAGCAACCTTGCTGTTATAATAATGATTAAATAACTGAGGAAATGTTGTCATTTGTTTTTCAAGACCGATCTTATAAACCTTTGGTATCAGTATCACTGCACTTACCCATGCTCCTATTAAACCGGTAAACAACATCCATGATCCGGATAAACCCATTATAAATCCAAGCCCCCCGAGACCGATTGAGAAACCACCGCCTACATCAGTCGCCACAACTGACAGTCCAATATGCCAGCCTGATATGCTTTTATCACTTATAAAAAAATCTTCTGTACTTTTGTTCTTTTTGAGAAAATAGAAACCTATACCAAGTAAGGCTAACATATAGCCAATAAATATACTCAGATCTATTATGTGCATTTTTTCAGTCCGTTTTAATTAAAAAAAACTGATTTCAGATATATTTATGAAATTTTATATTTTATGTATCAACAAAAATTTCAATAAAGCAGGTTATAAAATCGAATGGAAAATTACTAAAGGAATTTGTTTAAACCATTTGAAACTATATAAGAATATTAAAATAAGTAAAACAAAGAAGTATTAATATGAAAGGATTTAATAATTGATTAATTAATAATTTTTACACTCCGGCATTTTAATTCATTCTCAATTTGCAAAAAAATAATTCTTTCTTTATAATCTTAAATTTTCTGTTTTATAAAAAAAACTGGTTCAATATTATAAATAATATGAAGCTTAAAAATCCTGCTAAAAATAATCATTGATCTTCTTTATATAACTGATTGCTCAGATTGCCGAATTTATCAATCAGTTCATTAATAGCTTTGTCCTGTTTCTTAATACTTTTCGGTCTGAAATAAAACCAGTTAATGGCGATCCATAAAAAAGTTAAACCATATGTGAAAATTGTCCATAACATTTTCATACGTGATGCATATTCATACATATAAAGTGCTATGCCTGCGGATAACATTATAAAATATATGTTGAGCATTGTAGTCTGAAGAAACTTCTGCTTCTCCTTTAATCCTAGTAGTTTTTTAAGATATTCACTGCTGCTTAGCGAATAATCAGATTTCTTTAGCTCCGGAATCATTAAATTGTAACAACATAGAAATATTATCATGGCGAGAATCACTATAACAATTCCTAATTTTGTCGTTATCATTTCTGGCTGATAATAATACCAGATGAATCCTATAAAAGCGGAAGTTAAAAGTAAAAGAATATTTGTAAGAACCAATTTTCTGAGATTTTTCTTACGGAAATTATCTGCCTTCTCAAGAATTTCCTTTTGATCAGGAATGACAGTTGACTGTTCATTCCATAATTCTTTAAGATTAATATTAATCGTCATAACTTTCAAATTTTTTGGTTAATTTTTCTTTTATTCTGTGAATCCTGACTCTGACATTGGCTTCCGATAACCCAAGGATCTCTGCAATTTCTGATTGTTTAATTTCTTCCAGTTCAAGCGAAATTATTATCCTGTCTGTCTCGGGAAGTTCTGAGATTGATTTGTATAAAAAATCTTTTTTGCCTTCATTCTCATTGTTAATTTCCTCTTTCAAATCTTCAGGCATATCTCCTTTTGGCATCTTCCTTTCCTTTTCTATCAGCCTCAGACAATGATTCGATGCGATTCTGAATATCCATGTTCCGATGGAAGATTCATTCCGGAACTTTGAAAGATTCTGCCAGACTGCTATGAAGGTTTCCTGCGATAGATCCTTTGCTTTGTCAATGTCATTCACATATCCCATACTCAGGCGGAAAACTTTTTGCCAGTATGTACTGTAAATTTCCTCGAACGAAATTTTTATATTATTGTCCAATAAATTTTTTTAACTGATTTTCATACCACTCTTTATCATCAAACATTATAAAATGAAGACCTTTATCTGCGTATTGAAGATCTGCGGTTTTCAGATTTTTATACTGCTCCTCGATCCCTTTTTTAAAATTAGCGAAACTTGCTTCAAGTAAAATTAATGCCGGACATTTTATACCGGCTATTTTTTCCCTCAGATCCGTATTACTGAAATCACAGTACATTTCAGCAAATGTTGTCCTGTCTGATTTCACAGACCATCCTATCACAAGTTCACTTCTGGATGTATCAGCCAGCAGCATTGGAATATTTTTCTTCTGCATCTTATAGAATTCTTCATCTGATGCTGATGTAATTGAGTTTATCATTTCACTGCAATCGTTATTTTCTTTAGATTTGAATGAAGGATCCATTATGGCAGCAAGACAGGGCAAAGCATCCACTACAACTATCTTTCCTATGATGTCAGGATAATCAGCTGCTAAAGCCATTGCAAGACCGCCTCCCATACTATGACCTATGATAATGGGTTTGTCAATATTGTTATCCCTGATATATTCTGCAATTGAATTTTCCCAACCGGTGAAAGTCGGATCAGGCTGCGGGGCAGTTCCTGCAAATCCCGCCATTGTGAGAACGTAACAAGTGTAGTTGTCTTTATATTGAGCAACAGTTTCATCCCATACGTCACCCGAACAGGAAAATCCCGGTATGAATATTATGGACTCTACCCCGCTTCCTGTTATTTTCACATCAAACAGATAAGTTTTTTCTTTTGCTCTTACTGTGAAAACAATTGAAATTAAAATGGCAACTATTAAGCCCGGCGTTAATACTCTTTTCTTCATAATTTATTATTTTTTAATTAAGTTAACGTTTTATAGTTTAGATACAGGAAATTCATAAATGTTACATTTAATTTACTAACAAATGAAACAAAAAAATATGACCGGGATTTACAAGTCAGTTGAAGATTATTTGACTGATACTGTAATGACGTAAAATATTGCTACTGAAAAAATATTTTACAAAATTGATTTGTAATAAAAATTCAAGTGAAGTTGCGGAATCTTTTGTGAATCCGTAAATGCAGACCGGAATTAAAGAAACCGGGATAATGGAAATTCTTTCTTTTAAGATCAGATTATATTTTCGGTTTATAATCCAAACTGATTCAAATGGTGATCAATGTGTCTCCACATCGTTCGTGACCATTCCTCGTTTGTAAGATATCCGAATATAGGATGTGTTGGAATCGGATCCCCGTCTTCCATCATACTGAATCTGTCAATCAGTTCCAGTAGATTGTTAAGATCTGAATCAAAATCTCCCGGTTCTGTTCTTTTTTCACATTGATCAAACTCAGGAATTGTAGGTGAATTGTTTGGCCATGGCAGTGTCTGTGAAACCTGTATGTTAAATGGCGGATTGCTGTATTCACTTTCTGTTATGGGAATAGAAATTTCACCTAACGCAACTCTTAAAGGTTCGGATAAATGAATTATCATCTGATGCGAATTCATTTTTCCCCATTTGGGCTCATTGCTATTTTTTATTTTAGAAAGTCTTAAAAGTATATCCTCTCTGTTTTTTTTATCGAATAGATTTTCCATGTTTTTATTAGTTTGAAATCAGATTAAAATATGTTTTCTGTAATTTGGTTTAAAATAATTATTCCATATCAGAATTTAAATTCAAACTTTTATAATATTCCTTTAATTTTTCCGGATCATTCAGCTCAAACATATCCCTGATCAGATATCGTTTTGATTCAGGAGTGTACTTGTAAAGACAGGTTAATAATTCCAATGAAGTCGTATACAGTGGTCCCTTAAATTTAACTTCATCTATATATTCCCTTAACGCTTTGTTCAGATTGTCTTCACCAATGTTTTCACTTAAGGTATAAAGAGCTACCGCACCTTTTCCATAAGAAATATAAGTTTGCTCAGGATTAACATATATAAGTGGTGCCTCATTTCCTGTCTCACTTGACCTTCCTTTCATGTATCTGTTTAACTGAATATCAAGAAATTTTGCCGCGCTCGATTTACCATATTTCCTTTCATATATTTTTGCGGTTATGTATTCAGATACACTTTCAGTAATAAAATGCGCTCCCTGAACATCTGCAGGTATTACCTGATTTCCCCACCACTGATGAGATAATTCATGCGCCGCCACGTAAAATGAAATATCGATTGTATTTTTCCCGGCATATTCTGGATCATTCAAAAAACGTATCTCCGAGGTAGGAATTACATTGGCAAATGTAGTAGCATATGTTCCCTCAGATCTTGGGAATTCCACAATAATTGCCTGAGTATGCTGATACTCTCCAAAATTTTCAGTGTTGTAATCATATGAAGATTTTAATCCGTCTATCATTCCTGAAAGATTATATTCATGCCCTTTGTTATAATAGATTCCAAATTCAATTCCTTTGTACTCCTCTTTATAAAATTCATAAACTCCGGAATTGTAACCCACTACGAACTTAATTTTTCTCCCGGGTTTGTAATGGAAATATCTTCTTCCGTTTTCAGTCCATTCCTCCAGTAATACCCCCGGTGCTATGGCTGTCTGATCCTCTGAAGTACTGACTATGGTTTCAAAATCCACTTCATCTTCATCCGGGCTCTGATAGTGATTTTTTAAAGCCGTACTGTCTTCAGGCATTTTATTAACCGTGTCCGCAAAATATCCAAGCCTTGGAAAAATATCCTGTTTGATAAAAGTACCGTTCTTTAGAATATTTGAATTCTGTGTTAATATAGTGTTAGGTTTATTTTTTATGTTAAATGAAATTTTAATGCTGTCATCAGGCATGATTCCCTTGGATAATTTATAAACTTTGAATTTAAAAAAATTGTCCTCACTTAAAATTGATACATCTTCAGCAAATGTTACAGATGTAATTTCATCAAATCCAGTTCTCATTAGAATTGTATCTATAAGTTGTTTTGTCCTGTTAACAAGAATATAATGTCCATCTGCCTTAAAATTATTTTCACCGGGATATATGTCAAGATTTATCTTTACAGATGAGATTCGAGGTTGTGGCATATTCCTGTACTTTCCGTAATTCTCCCTGAATTTTTTAAGCTGATAATTTTTCTCATCATCTGTAAGCCTTATGTTTAAAGGCTTTTTCTCTTCAAGATACAAAAATACTCCCGAAATAATTATTATTGTAATCAGTCCGGAAATCATAAATGCCGCTAATCCACCAAAACGATTTTTCCAGGTCTTAATCCTTTCTTGCGGGGTGTATGTGATTTTTCTCTGCCAGATCAGCAAAGTCAGAGAGCAAAGAAATAATCCGAATATACTCCAGTAAATTTTGTAAATAAAAAAAGGTATTAGAGTATGTCCGTATCCGTTAAGATCAGAATGTTTAAATATCATATCAGGATCAGGATTTTTATTGAACAATAATACATTTGTTTCAATGCCCGCTGAATTTAAATTCCCTATTCCAAACAAAAGGAGTATAAGCATAAAAAATCCGAATAAAATATTTTTGGTTAACGAATGAACAAAAAAAGAAGCAATTGCCCAGATAATAAAACCTGAATAATTTATGATGAACAGTTCAAATAAATAAAGCCTCAGTTCAAAATTAAAATATCCGCTGTATATCTGCAGAGCTATTCCTGTAATCATTACAAAACCTAGAAGTATCGCCTGCATAAAAATAATTGCGAGAAGTTTGGAAAAGTAAAAAACACTGTCAGGTGTTGCTGTTACATTGATCAGTGATTCAATACCGGATGCTTTTGGACGATTTATAATTATCCCGGAATATAAAAATGTCATCCCTATAATTATGAAAGAAAAAAAGAATACCGGCAGTCCCAGTATCTTGCTTGTTACAGGAAGTATTCTTGTATCAGTTTGAGGATCCATTTGCAGAAAAACAACTGCAATGAGAATTAATCCTGCGGCAAGTATACTGATAAATGATCCGCTTGTAATAATAAATTTAAGATCGGTGAGGCAAATGTAAACAGCAGTTTTTATATTCCGGAAAATGTTAAATCTGTAACTGACTTTTACAATTTCAGGATCTTTGATGGCTGTAACATTTGCTTTTTTATTTTTAAATCTGCCAATGAATTTAAACAACTGAATGTTCCGCTCCTGAGTAAACGCAAATTTCCTGTAAATCAATAATGAAATAAAAAATGACAGTAAAACCCATATCAATCTGTTTAAAATTATCAAAATCCCTGACGGCAATGGTGATACATTAAATTCAGTAATTGTCAGATCATTTATATAGTAATTAGTAGCAGCTTCTCCAAAAGGATCTGCTATTGCCGCGAATATATGATCCCTGATTCCTCCTGATAATCTTAATAATATCTCACGAAAGACAAAGACAATAAAAACAAGAATGAAACCTGAATATAAATTTCTTGTAAAGAGGACGATCCCGAATATTAAGATTCCCGTAAATAAAAAATTCGGGATCATATATACAATAAATAATTGTGCATAAACAAACGGATCAAATGAGATAAGCAAATTATTATTAACACCGGGTATAAATGTTCCGGCAATTAAACCAAATATTAAAAAAAGACCTGAGATCAGAACGATTAGAAATGAACTAAAAAATTTCCCGGCAAGATAAGAAGCTTTTGAAACAGGATATGTAAACAATACACTGTGAAAATTTTCTTTAAAGTCTCTGTACACAGAATATCCGATAATTGCCGGGATCAATATCAACATTCGTTTGCTAAAGAAATCAACAAATGAGTACAAGCTAAGCGGTGAGTTGGCAATACCGCTTCCGGTCGAACCTTCTCCGAATATACCCGCCTCTCCGGCCATTGAAACCAGTGCAATCAGAAATATAACGACTGAATAAATATATATGGAAAAATTTTTCAGCCAGTATTTCAGTTCAAACTTAAATATTGTGTTAAACATCATGACTGAAATTTGTTTTTATTCTGCAATGCTATAAAATAAACGTCTTCCAGATCAGGAAATGTATATTCAAATTCTCCTGAAGGTTTTGAATCGGCATGGATTCTTATCTTTAATGAATTGTCGGTATTGTATTTTGAAGATAATATGTTGTGTGTTAATTCAAGTTCTTTCAGCTGATTCGGATCAACATCCCTGACAAATATTTTTCCATCAATTTCCCGTATTGCTGAAACCGGAGATGCCTGTTTGATAATTCTTCCGTTATTCATTACAGCCATGTCATTGCAGAGATCCTTTATGTCATCTACGATATGTGTTGAGAATATAATGGTTTTCGATCTCGCTATCTCCCGAAGCACATTCAGGAACCTGTTTCTTTCAGCGGGATCCAGACCGGCTGTTGGTTCATCTACAATAATGAGCATGGGGTCATTTAAAAGTAACTGAGCAATACCGAACCTCTGTTTCATTCCACCTGAATAGCTGCTGACATATTTTTTTCTGTCGTCTGTTAAATTTGTTAATTCAAGTACATACTCAACTATTTTTCTTCTTTCTGTTTTGGATGCAACTCCCTTCAGTACTGCAAAGTAATCTAATAATTCATCTGCATTCATTTTTGAATACACTCCAAAATCCTGAGGCAGATATCCAAGAATTCTTCTTAGGCTCATCGGATCTTTAAGTATATCAATCTCACCGAATAGAATACTTCCTGAGTCAGGATCCTGTATAGTTGCTATAGTTCGCATTAATGATGATTTCCCGGCACCGTTTGGTCCGAGCAAGCCGAACATTCCCTTTCCTATTCTTAGATTCAATGAATCAATTGCTTTGACTCCGTTTGGGTATGTTTTGCAAAGGTCTTTTATTGTCAGCTCCATTCTTTCGATATTTTGTTAAATTGTAATCAGGTAATTATTTTTTAGAAAAGTTACGTCAATCTTAAAGATAAGTTTGATAAATTCAATTTATATTTTTTACAATTACCTGCGGATATGGATCCAAAAAAAATCCCCGGATAAAATTCCGGGGATGGTATTGTTTATAAATTTTTTCTTTGAAAGATATATCAAAACAACAGTAAAGGCTGTCCTGATCAACTCAGCTTTCAGACAATTCTTTAATTTTATCCAGTGCTTTTGGAAATGTTTTATCAAAGAATCCTGCAAACTCAGAATCTACATCTACATCTACATTCAATTCTGTAACTCCGTCTTTTTCTGCAAGTTTGTAAATTTCTTCACTTCCGGACCATTTTTTGGATTCCTCATCAGGAGGCATTTCAATCCCGTTCTTTACCATTCCAATATGCTTTATTGACATCAGTTCATTCTCAATGCATTTATCTATTATGCTGTACATACCGTCTTTATTCGGACCAAGAAATAATGCTGTGCTTCCTTCTTTCCAGTCAGAAACAGCATAAGATCCTTCATAAAAAACATTTGTCCATTTCCTGTAAGTATTGTCATCCCAAAGTACTCTCCATATTTTTTCTTTTGGAGCATTGATCAGGATTGAATAATTTTGTTTTTCCATAACATTAATATTAAGGTTTAAAAAAAATATTTAATCGAAGAATTCTTCGACCTCAAGTTTCATCAGTCTGGCTTTGATCGATCCAGACGTTCTTCCAAAATGCTTGGCAAGTGATTTCAGATCTTTCTTTTTAAAATACAATTCTTTAAGCTCCTCGTCAAGCTTTTCCGTCCAGGGTCTGTATGCAGCTTTGTGATTTTTTCTTACACCTTCAACGGTATAAACCTTGTCTTTAGTTTTTTTATCAGATACTCTTTTATTATTTCCTGAATTGTTAAAATTAAAATTATCCTTATAATATTTTTTTGGTTCATTTTTCAGCAACCTGATGTTAGGCGAACTTGGGAAATCTTTTGATACAAGTGTTTCAGGAATAAGTACAATATTTTTGGTTCGTGTAACTGCAACATAGAGAAGATTTATCTCTTCATTCAATTTCGCAATGCTGAGTTCATCGCTTTTACCGTCTTCTGCCTGCTTTTCCAGTTTCTCCTCTGTTATGAAATCATTAATAATCTCCACTACATCATATTCCATTCCTTTACATCTGTGAACTGTCGAAAATATAATTTCAGCTTTATCCTTCTCATCATTTTCAACGTGCTTATCTTTAATTAATCTGATTATTTTGGGGATGTCATTGCCGTATTTCTTTACTATATCCACTAACATCGAGAACTGGGTATCTCCCGTTTTCTCTATAAAGCTCTGAAGTTCTTTTAAATCTTTCATCTGTTTTACAAGTTTATCCCTGATCATCTTATGTCTCCCGTTGTATAAATTAAGCACATCGTAAAGCGAAGCACCTTCATCTGCATATGTATATGAATTTATGTTTCCTTCGAAATACAAACTCTTCAGATTTTTCTTTTCGTTTACAAATTCAATAGCTCTCAGCAAAAGTCCTAGATTTGTTCTTCCCAGAATTGCGCTTATCTTTAAAGAGCTGGAAATGTTATTACCTGTAATTGGGATCGGTGAATATTCGGAAATGATCTCTTTCATTTTAAGAACTTTCATTGCCAGGTCAGCAATGTCCTGTCCGAATCTGAAACTTCTCGTCAGTCTGTATGTTTTAAAATCAGCTTTTTCAAGCGAGTTGACCGCAAATCTCCAGCCGTATATCTGCTGATGAGTGTCTCCGACAATTACTTTAACTGCATTTTGTTTAAAGAAAATATCAAGCATGGCGGCAGATGCATCCTGTCCTTCATCAAACAAAATATAATCATAATTTAATACCGGTTCGGATAGCTGAAATTTTTTGAGATAAAAATCATGTGTTATCTCAATTTCACCCCTGTTCATTTTAGCCAGAAAAAGCCGGGTTTGATTTTCAATATATTCGTAATGTTTGCTGACAAACATCTGAGCAAGCGGATCAGATACTATATCACAATAATCCAGATCGCTGACTTTTTGCCTGTCACTGTTGCAGAAGTATGAAATGAATTTGCTTATATGGCTGGCGACAATGTGCTCGCCGTGTTTTTCACCCAAACCCCTGAGCTTCAGCATCTCAGCAATTTCATGAGACTTATATCCAAAAGACCGGAGAGTATATTTACTTCCGTAAACTATATTTCTGTATGCAAGCGAGTGTGCTGTTTCCACTGAGACATTATCAAGCCCTTTGTCGGCAAACTTCTTAATAGCCTCATTCTTAACTGATTTATTGAATGCAAGATAAAGTATCCTGCTGTTCTTTGGCCGGGCTTTGGCATATTCAATGATCGTTGTAGTCTTTCCTGAGCCGGCAACTGCATTTATTTTAATGTTGCCTGAAGAATTGATGATCTCATCTTGTTCATCCGTAAGTTCCATATCTTCTCTGTTTTGATTAATAATATATTCCTGTTTAAAATCATTTATTCTTAAATCTTAAATTCTGAATATTATACATTTTACTTTTTCTGTCAATTCGAAAAAAGGCTTTTTAAATTAATTAAATAAGGAAAAAATATCAAAGCAGTTTTAAGAAAAATTTGCAAAAAATTTTCACGGAATAGATCTTATAATTTTTTAGTTTTTTTTCAGACTATTATTCAATTCATCCCTGAGTAAATAGGCTTTTATCAAAAGAGCATTATAAGCAGCTACTCGCTGCTGTATCATAGAAAAATATCCCGTAAATGCATTTGTAAAACGAACACTGCTTATCTGATCCGGATTGATCATTTCTTCCTTAAGCACATTGTACTCTGAGAAGACAAACGGCATGATCAGATCTTTGAAATAACTGTAAAAATATTCCTCTAAAAATTTAACTCCATTTACTTCAGAATAAAAATCAACAATCATTCCTTTTAAATTGAAATCATTTATGATATTCAGATTTCCGCTGCTTTTCATGTCTTCATAAGTTACTGAACGCGAATTGATATTGGATATCTGAACAATAAGCTTCATGACTGCTACTGTTGAATCTTTGTTAAATTTATCGTCCTTTAAAGAAATTAATAGCGGCATGGCTTGCTTCATCCACAGACTATCACTTTTTATTGTCTTTTCAAATTCAGTTATATTTTCATTAACATCCTCTATATATGCAGCAATATACTTCTGTTCAAGATTTCTTTCCTGTCTTTCCTCCTGCCAGTTGCTGAGCAGAAATCCTGAGGTCACACCTAAGAATACAGCAAATATCTCAAGTAAAAGTTTATCCCACTCATATTTTTTCCGTGGTTTTACAGCAATTTGTACCGGATTTTCTGCAACCGTACTTTCTTCTTTTTCTTCTTTATCCAAATTATTTTAATATTAGTTTGATTAGTTTATTGCAAATTCCTCAATTATTTTTTACAATAATATAATGATGTGTTTCTTTTCCGTAATTATTAAGAACCGTTTTAAAATCGAGAATAGGCACATTCATAGTTCAGTCAGATAGATCCTGCTTTTCCATAATATCAAGATTATGAATATCATACTGCTTTCCATTAAGATCAAGCATTACGATATCCATTGTAAATGCTGAATCTGTATTTGCTGCAAACCAGTAATTTGTGATTTGCTTAATTGGTTTTGAAAAAAAATTGGTCGAGAATAATGAGTCAGATAAAGCATAACTCGTAACAGCGGCAAGTAAGGTTTTTGAAAATTCTCTTCTGTTCATAAAATGTGTATTTATAATTTATTAAAATAATAAATGTATGAAAAAAGAATATAAAAAATATTCGAAGGAATTAAAACTGAACACAAAGTTCATAATTTCAGAAAAACACTCATCACTTAAAAAATTTACTTATAATAATACACAGCATAATAACTGTTTTTCTATTAATGCTCTAAATGTTTAATTTTAGTTGAATTATTAATTTATTCTGATCAAAGTGAAAAAAATAATACTCATAATTTATTTATTACTTTTTGGATCAATTACCTTTGCACAGGATCTGAATTATTCTGAAGTTCCCGAAGAAGTCAAAGCAAGTTTTGTTGACATATACCCGGATATAGAAAAAGTGGTTTGGGAAAAAGAAGAGAACAATTACGAAGCGTTCTTTAATTATAATAATATTGAAACATCATTGATTTTGGATTCAACTGGTAAAGTCCTTTTAAGAAAAGAAGAAATTTCTGCAAATACACTTCCAGTAAACATAAAAGAATATTCTTCCCAGAATCTTAATTCGGATAAGATAAATAAAGCAATCATGCTCACAAATGAATTTGGAGTTATAATTTTCAAAGTTGAGATCGACGGAACTGATTATCTGTTCGGTGTTGAAGGAAATTTTATTTCAAAAGAATCCGAGTATGATTATTATGAAAAATATGAAGATAATGGAGAATGAAAATAACTACATTTCCTTACTGTTGATCCTGAGAATAATATAGCTACCTATACCAGCGATCACTGAGCCTGCAAGAATGCCTACTTTTGAAGAATCTATAAAGATCTGACTTCCGGCAAATGCAAGATTAGCAATAAATATAGACATTGTAAATCCAACACCGGCAAGTAAAGCAATACCTATTATCTGCATTGGTTTTATTCCTGAAGGCAGTTCCGCAGCTTTCAATTTTACGCTGATGAATGACATTAAAGAAACCCCGATACATTTTCCGACAACCAGACTTAGAATTATATTTATTACCAGAGGAAAATCAAAATCCATATCCTTACTGAAAGACACTCCTGCATTAGATAAAGCAAACACAGGCATGATAAAATATGCTGCCCATGAATGCAGCCTGTGTTCGAGATGCTGAAGTGGAGATTGTACTTTAGCAGTCCACGTTTCAAGTCTGTCCAACTGATTAATCTGTTCTTTTGTAAGTATCGGGCTGTTTATGTCTTTTGTCTCCTTTACTCTTTTTTCTATCTTTGATAAACCCTCAATATATGTATCTGTATCTATCTTCTGTCTGATCGGTATTGCAAATGCAAGCAATACCCCTGCCACTGTCGGGTGAATTCCTGATTTTAAAAATAAAACCCAGATGACTATGCCGAATAAAAGTACTAAGTATTTTAAATAGATCCCTTTTGAAGACAATATGAAAAGTGTTGCAAGAGGTATCATGGAAATTAAGATAAGCATCCAGTTTATACTTTCACTGTAAAAAATAGCTATGACAAGTACAGCACCAATGTCATCTACGATTGCAAATGCAGTCAGAAATATTTTCAAGCTGAGTGGGATCCTGTTTCCTAATACTCTTAGTATGGCAAGAGAGAATGCAATGTCCGTTGCCATTGGGATTCCCCATCCGTCAAGCGTTTCAGGATTTTTGTTAAGTATAAAAAAGAATGCAACAGGAAAAATCATACCGCCAATAGCCGCAAACAAGGGAAATGACGCTTTCTTAAAAGAATTCAGTTCTCCGATCAGCAACTCTCTTTTTATTTCAAGTCCTATGAGAAAAAAGAATATTGCCATGAGACCGTCATTAATCCACAAGATAAGGGGTTTTTTCAGTTCGAATGCTTCGGAACTTATACCTATCTTGAATTGCCATAAATTCTGATAACTTTCACTGATCGGAGAATTAGCCCATACCAGTGCAATTATAGTTGCTCCAAAAAGTAAAATACCACTTGAACTCTCCGCTCTTATAAATCTCTGAAAAGGTGTTACTAAATATTTATCAATCATTAATTAAAACTTTGCTTAAAATAATTTTTTATTATAAAATTTTTCATATTAAATTCATGCTATAATTATCTGTTAAAATAATTTCAAAAACTGCATTTAACATTTTCGCATAAAACTTTTTATCTCCGGTGTCTTTTTTTTGTTTTCACAAATGCGGCGACAATTGCTGATATTATTGTTCCAAGAATTAATGCCCCAATTAATGAAAAGATCATATAATTAAAAAGACTGTAATACTTAATTGCTTCCTGCTGGGACATAGTTCCTTGTTTTACCGAAAATCTTATCACATTATTAAAATAATCAGGTGATATTATTTCTGTAGCAATGAACTGAGAAATGGGACTTAAAATCGCAATAATTATTGTTATGTAAAATCCAGTGACAAATCCTTCTTTATAAGTCATGGATCCATTGTAGAAATTTTTTTTCTTATCCAGTAAGGCGAGTATAAAAATTATAACTGAAGGTATGATCACTAAATTTGAATATACCTGATGTAAACTTATATACCGGCTGTGAAGACCTACTGATTTTTCCAGAAAAGTCCATAGGAGCATCATTATAATAAATATCACTCCCCATTTTATCTCAATTCTATAATTCATTTTAATATATTAATATAAAGTAATTGGATTCTTTCTCATAAATTTGAAACGGCTTTAATCTTGAAATCTCTTAAGACTGGTTTTGTCAAACGTCCATTCCGGAGTATATAGTTTATCCGAGTCTTTTAAATCGTACCATGGCGAAAGATACTTATTTTCCGGATTAACCAAAATATGAATATCCTGAGCAGGCATATAGCTTTGGGCCAGAAGGAAAATTTTCTGACCTTTATCATCGGCTGCAACATCCACGACCAGCACCGCATGTCCGGGCGACCCTCCGTATATAAAAACATCTCCAGCAGAAAGTTCATTTTCGGAAATACTCTTAAGTTCTTTTGATAAAGAGATCGTCCCCGCATACGAAAATACCATTTCAAGATAATTCTTGAAAGTCCCGTATGAATAATCTTTTTCTCCTGAAAAATACCAGCTTGATTTATTGCCATTAACCTTTATTCTGTATCCTTCAGCCCATTTATCATAATCGGCAGAAAAGCCGTTTGTAAAATTGAAATGAATATCAGCGAAATCATTTTTTTCATACAAATATTCTGCCCTTAATCTAATAATGGCATCAGCGCATTGCTGAAGATCTTTATTACCTGCGTCAATATCCAGAACTGCCGCATGGATTTCCCTGTTTGCTTTTTCCGTTCCGTCATAATGATAAACTTTAGAACCATCTTTTTTTAATGAAAAATGCTGAAGATAATATCCAAATGACCCGGTGTCAGAATTAATCCTTTGATATCCTTCCGGTGTGATAAAACGTGTAAGGATATTTTTTCCCGATGGATTAATAAACTCCCGCTTATTGTCATTCTTATCATGACTCTGATCAAACGCTGAATCTTCCTGCTTTTGAAAAACATGCTCCTTGCCGGAATTCTGATCACATCCCGTGATAAACATTACCAGAAACAGAACTAACTTTACCGAGAGCATTTAATAATTTTGGATTGGTGATTTAAAAACTGATTTACATAAGATAATCAGTTTGTAAGCTCAAATATATTAACTTTTTTGGTATTTTGTCAATGCTGCCCAAAACGCTTTCATTTATATTTGTTAAGAAAGTTTGTGAATTTTGCTTTTCAGGATTTAATGTCTGAAATTCAAAATAATAATCCCTCCCAACCTTACCCTTCCGAAGGATGGTTGGGAGGGGTCTGTGAATTGATTTTAAAATATATATCGCTTTTAAAGCAATTCATAAATAATTTTAATTTCTTTAAATCGAATTGGACGGCACTGGTATTGGGTATTGGTAAATTTTTGGAAAATTATAAAACTGAACATTTTCTGAATCTCTTACGTAAGTTAATCCATTTTAAATAAACTTAATATTATATATCTCAAAATGAAAAAAATTTTAGTCATTACCCTTACGCTTTTATTTTGTAAATTTACTTTTGCCCAGGAATATCCGGTTCAGATCACTGATCAGGGATATATCATAGTAGAAGTCACATTGATTGATTCAATAAAGGCAAACTTCATTCTTGATACCGGAGCGGGTGCTGTTGTTTTATCCGCAAAGACATTTGAAAAAATAAAAAATAAGGCAGTAACTTCCGGATATTTTACCGGATTCAGAAATGACGGCGACAGAATTGATGGCGAAATATACAAAATCCCGTCTCTTGCAATCGGAGATATTGTTCAGAAAGATGTGCTGATTGGGATTTATCCGCCGCTTGATGACTATGGTGTTGAAGGACTTGTCTCCCTGAAATTTTTTGAAGACAAGCCTTTCAATATTGATTTCAAAAATAAAAAGATCACTTTTTTGAGCAATGATGATATTTTAAAACTAAAAAACAACAACACTGCTGTGCCAATAACATTGCAGATACAATCAGACTTTTCCCTTGATATTTTTATCAGGATTTGTCTTGGTAATGATGTAAACGTCAATGCTGAGTTTGATACCGGAAGCGGTTACAATACATTTTTGGTTAATCCCTTTTTTATGAAACAACTCGGTCTTGACAAGAACAAAATCCAGTCAGGCATTTTTAAAACTCCAATTACAGGCACTGATCTTACCGAATATAAATCTGTTTTAAATTCTGTAAAAGTATGTAATACAAATAATTTTTCTACCGGCAATGTTTCGGTAGATGTACCGGTTATTTTCCGGGAAGGTCTTATTTATGAAGCTCTTATTGGTTCGTTTTTATTTAGGAATGGAAATATTACCATAGATATTCCGGATAAGTTAGTAATGTATGGAGAATAATTATTGATTATTATTTTTCTGATAAAATTATAAAGAAAATTTGTTTACAGATTATTATTTTTGATAATGTCTGACAATGTAAAACTTATATTGACCAGGACAATTCATACATTGATCTGGTTATTCTTCAATGTTGTTATCTTTTATCTGCTGTATGCTGTCATTGTCAATAAGATTGACAAATGGTTATGGTACGGACTTGGTTTCTTTTTTCTGGAAGGAATAATACTTTTGATATTTAATAATTATTGCCCGCTTACATTGATTGCAAGGAAGTATTCGGATTCCACTAAACATAATTTCGATATATATATTCCGGAGTGGCTCGCAAAAAACAACAAACTAATTTACACAAGCATTCTTGGAGTTGTAGTTATAATATTAATTTACAGATTGCTGCTGTCTTCCTGATAACAATCCTGATTCATCAATTATTCATAGATCCATACTTCTTTTACATTCACATTCAAAGAATCATCCATTGTTCCGAGATACGGATTCTTATTATCCCTTTTATCAGAAAGCCAGTATCTGGTTTCATTAGTATCCGGATCTTTATAATACATGAGATATACTGTTTGATCATGAAGTCCGTATTGCCTTATAAATCCCTGTAAACCACGGCTTATCTCACTGAATGTAAATCTCTGATCATCAATAAATTTTATATCTTTTACTTTATTTCTGATGCTGTTATAGTTTTGAATGAATATCTCCCACCTTGCATCATTGATCCCTTTCATTACTTCATCTGATTTTGATTTCATTTCATCAAGTAATACAATCGTTTTGCTGCCTGCCCCATATGAGTCATTGTATACCAGTGATTCCTTCACACCAATATACTTTTTAAAAAAATCGCTGAATATTATTCTCACATTTACGGGAGCTAATTTAAGATTATTAAAGCGAAGCGTGATCTCGCTGTTTGACTGCTTCATCTGCGGGGTTTTGGTTGTATCTTTTTTAATTATGGAATCCTGTAAAATCAAAGTCTGATCAGACGGATGAGAATAAAACCCGGAAATTAATAACAACAATGCAATAGTAATTTTAAAGATCATCTTAAAAGTTTAATATTTTCTCGTTAATTTTAAAAGATTTATTTTACTCAAATTAATCTTAATATTTTGCAACAGCAATAAATAAATCAAAATAAATATTATTTTTTGAACTTAAATTAACTTTGCGAATTGCCATTTTGATTCTAAATAAAATATACCAGCTGTTCCAATTTACTTTCAACTTAGCACTTTTAATTTTTAACTAATTAAGTATGCCAAAAACTTTCCTCAGAGCCGAATGGAAAAAACTGCTGATGGTAAATTATCCTGTAGATAAAAAATTACTTGATCCTTACATTCCGTATAAAACCGAACTTGATCTCCGGAATAATACCTGCTATGTAAGTCTTATAGGATTCATGTTTTTAAATACAAAGGTAAAAAATATGAAGATACCTTTCCATGTTAACTTTGAAGAGGTCAATCTTAGATTTTATGTAAGACATAATGACACGAAAACAGGTGAATGGAAAAGAGGTGTTGTCTTTATAAAAGAGATAGTATCAAAACCTGCATTAACCTTCATTGCAAACAGTTTGTATAAAGAGCATTACGAAACTCTCCCAATGTCTCATAAGTGGATAACCGATATTAACAGTTTATCTATTGAATATTCCTGGGAAAAATCAAATTTCAGGAATTCCATAAAGATCATCACCGGAACTGATCTGTTTGATATTGAAAACGGAAGCGAAGAAGAATTCATTACAGAGCATTACTGGGGTTACACTAAGATCAATGACAGCATGACCTCTGAATATGGAGTAGAACATCCAAGATGGAAGATATATAAAACAACTGACTACAAAATAAATGTGAATTTTGAGAATACTTACCCGAAAGAATTTGGATTTTTAAGTTCCGTAAAACCTGCTTCGGTTTTTCTGGCTGAAGGATCGGAGATCGAAGTGAAAGAAGGTGGTATGATTTAAAATCAGGAATTAAGGAAAGTAATGTTATTTTTAATTTATACTTTTCACAATGATCCTCACTATATCACACTTAGAAACATTCCGGGGTTTTTCAAATCTTTAAAAGTTAAGATTCATTGCAAGTTCTGTCACCTCTTCAAGTGATATTTTTTTACCGGATTCCATTTCTGTTAAAAATTCCTTAGCACCAAGTTTTTGATTCAGGTATTTTTTTGTTTTATCAATTTCAATTTTCAATATTTCCAATGGTTCATTTTCGAATGAATAAAATGCTTCTTCTGTAAAGCCTAATATTTTAGCAGCCTTAACAGGATATTTTTCACTTATTGCCTGAGAAATTCCTATGAGACTGTTATATATTCCGAACTTGTTGTTTAAATCAATCCTTATATTTAAACTTTCCAGATGAAGATTCAACGCAACTTGACTCTCGCCTGAATCAAATTTTATAAATCCGAGCATGTTCTTTGAATCAGCCAGAACTTTCTTATTTCCCATTTCAGCATTTATTTCCAAGCTTTCACATAAGTATTCTTCCGCCTTAGCTTTAAACCCAAGATAAGAATAACAAGCGCTCAGATTATTCAGAATCTCAATAATGCCTCTTTTTTCCTTTATGTCTCTGAGAATATACAAACTCTCTTCAAGATAGATTCTGGCTGTTTCATAATCGGAATTATGCTCAGCAAGTTTTCCGAGATTATTCAAAGCCATTGCCTTTCCTCTGCTGTCCTGAAGTTTCCTGTAAAGATTTAAACTTTCAGTAAAGACTTTTTCCGCATATTCATATTCTCCCAGATTAACCAGTGGAGCACCGAGATTCAGCAGACAGTCTGCTGCAAGATGATCATCACCCAGTTCATTGAATAACTTGAAACTCTCCTCGCCATGATACTTTGCTTTTTCAAATTCACCCTTTGCATATTCGATAATTCCCAGATTAGTATGAGAAACCCCTAATCCTTTTTTATCATTTAAAAGTTCGTTGATCTTAAAACTTTTTTCATAAAAAGATTGGGCTTTTTCATAATTTCCTTTAATCCAGTTAAATGTACCCATCCATTGAAATGCTTTTCTTCTTATATCCTGAGAAAATTCTTCAGGATCTAAAATCAGCTCTTCTATATAACTCATAGCTTCAGAAATATAACCCCTTGATTCCCAAAACCTGCTGAGAGTTATTGCAAGATATAATCCTTTTTCTTTAAGCTCCCTGACAATTGAAGTTGTGATAGCAGTCCTGAAATTAAAATTTTCAAATTCCAGTTTATCGAGCCACTCTTTTTGATCCGCTCCTTCTATTTCCTTTCTGGCTTTTTCAGCAAATGTTATATAGTGATCAAGATGTTTTAATAAAACATTCTCCAGCTCACCTGATTCCACCAGCATCTGCTCGCCGTATTCTCTGATCGTTTCCAGGATCCTGAATCTTCCGTCTTCCACACAGGATGTTATAAGAGATTTCTCAATAAGCTTGGAAAGAAGATCTATTATTTCAAATTTATTTAACCTCTCATCTGAGCAAACTTCTTCAGCAGCTTCGAGAGTCCAGCCGTTTGAGAATACCGATATTCTGTTCAATAAAAGTTTCTCATTTATCAGAAGAAGATCATAACTCCAGTCCACAAGCGCTCTTAGAGTTTGCTGCCTGGGTAAAGCTGTTCTAACTCCCGCGTTAAGAAATCGGAATCTGTCATTAAGCCGGTCTTTTATCATTTCAAGAGAAAAAGTATTGACACGTGATGCTGCAAGCTCAATTGCAAGTGGGATCCCGTCAAGCTGAATGCATATATCCCGCAAAACTCCTGCATTCTTATCGGTTACCTTAAAATCATGTTTTACAGCTTTGGCTCTTTCAACGAATAATTTTACAGATTCATAATTCATAATTTCTTCCGCATTTAAATCAATTTTCGTATCAGGATTTTTCATTGATGAAACATAAAAGATCTGTTCCCCCGGAATTCTTAAAGATTCTCTGCTGGATGTTATAATCTTCACGTTCCTGCATCCGGATAATATCTTCACAGTCAATTCAGAAACTGAATTAATAATCTGCTCGCAGTTATCAATAATCAACAGCAGCTCTTTATCCTGCAGATATTCCAGTAATGATATTTCTAGTGACTTTCCCGGATCTTCAATTATTCCGAATACTTTTGCTGCTGATCTTACAAGCATTTTATCTTCTGTAACAGGTGATACATCAGCAAACCATACACCGTTCCCGAAATCATCAATCAGATCAGCTGCTACCTGTAAAGCTAACCTGGTCTTTCCCGCGCCTCCGGGTCCAAGAATTGTCAGTAAAGAATTTTTCTTTACTAATTCCTTAATAGCAGAAATTTCTTTCTGTCTCCCTATGAAACTTGTATTCTGAACTGGCAGATTATTCGGTCGGGCATCCAAAGTCTTTAATGGAGGAAATTCTTCACGAAGATTTTTTGATAATACCTGGAACAACCTGATCGGTTTTTTAAGATCTTTTAATCTTCTTTCACCAAGATCCCTGAAAGAAATATATTCAGGAAGTTTTTCCAGTGAAGATATATATGTTTCATTGGATATGATGATCTGCCCGCCATATGCTGAAGACATGATCCGAGCTGTTCTGGCCAGTGTCATATATCCATGATAATTGCTTCCGTCCCATTCCGCCTCTCCGGTATGTATGCCAATTCTTATCTTAATTTCAGCTCCGTCCCAATTATGAGAGGCAAGGTTTAACTGAGCTTCTACACCTGCCTGTACTGCATTTTCAGCATTTTCAAAGGCACAACAGAATGCATCGCCGATTATCTTGAAAACAAATCCTTTATTTGACTCAAATGTATTTCTTAATATTGAATTATGTATCTCCAGAGCTGCAGGCAATTTACCGGGTTGATTTTGAGCTAACAAAGTGCTTCCTTCGATATCGGTAAACAGAAAAGTTACGTTTACATTAGGTTCCATATTACTACGTTTATTGTATCAATACAAATCAATAAAGGATTTATAATTAATAATATTTTATAGATTCCAAAAAAAAAATAAAATTGAATATTGAAGTTTAACGGACTTAAATTGGTTCACTTTTAACAGTATTCTCGCAAATATTTCTAAGGTGTAAAGTCTTTTCTTTTAAAATTTTCGGAGCCATTTATATTAAGTTTACTAAAATAATTATTTTGAAATTCCTTTTCCAGTTGAAGCATTTATGTATTAAATATTATAATATCAATTATCAATTTTCATATTTTGTCCGATCGCATATTCTAGAGCTTCATGAAGACTCATCGATTCCCCCTCTGAAAATAATTTTTCAAATTCAGATATTTCAATGTGAGATCTGAGATCTTTTTTTACGTCTTCAATTCTTTTCAATTCAGCATCTATTAAATTTTTTTGCGATGATTTAAGAAGCGGCATGTACTTTCCCGCAATGACGCAGGAGTCCCTGAATTTTTTCATCCTGAAGAAAATATCCGATATGCCTTCAAAACCTTTTGCGATAGTATAATTATCACCGAGTTCTTCTGCTATATTTATGGCTTCCGTAAACATTCTCATTGCCTTTGAATAATCTTCCTTTTCAATCAATATGCTTCCGAGTGTAGATATAGGGGTCACATAAACCCTTCTGTCCCCTATGTCTTTTAATATTACAATACTCTCTTCAAGATATCTCTCAGCTTCATCATATTCCTTAAGCATGTATGCTACAGAGCCCAGATTACTTAAAGCAATTGAAATCCCCTGCCTGTCACCAAGCTCTCTTCTCAGAGACAGGCTTTCTTCAAAAACGGTTTTTGCTTTCTGATAATTACCGTCAAGATAATCCAGTGCTCCAAGATTGCCGATTATTTTTGCCAGTTGCACTGAATCTTTTATTTCTCTGTAGATTGAAATACCGTCTTCAATTTTTTCCCTCGCTTCTTTATGGAATCCCTGTTGTAAAAGACCGAGAGCAATGTTCTGGAGATTTCGGGCAATGTATCCCCGGTTATTGATTTCTTCTGAGATCTTCAGACTCTCTTCTGCAAGATTTTTCAATTCATTATAATCTATAAGGAACAATGCGATCATGCTATGTGCCATCAAAGCTGCTGCTTCGCCGTCTTTGTCTTTCAGTTTTCTGAATATAGCAAGGCACCGGTCAAGATGTTTTTTTGATTCGTCATAGTTTCCCTGCTGAATGTATAAAAAACCCATGCGGAAAATTGCTCTTGCTCTCCAAAGTTCGTCAGCAGAAGAGGCACTTTCCAGAGCTTTCTGAAGAGACTCAATGCCTTCTGAAAAATAACTTCGCAGTTCCCAGAATTTACTAAGTATAACACTAAGTTTAAGCGCAGCTTCAGGATCATATTCAAGAGACCATCTCAGGCTTTCACGGAGATTTTCATTTTCCGCTGCTATCTTTTGAAGCCATATCTTCTGACCCGCACCTGATAATCCCTTTTCTGAGTTTTCCGCAAACTTTAAAAAATAATCAAAATGCTTTTTCCGGTACCGGTTCTTATTTCCCGATTCATTTAATTTTCCTTCACCGTATTTTCTGATAGTCTCCAGCAGATAATAACGATGTCCGTATTCATTTTCAGTTGTTTTTAAAAGGGATTTATCAGAAAGATTTGATAACAGATCAAGTATCTCAAATTCATCAATATTATCATCTGCACAGATTTCTTCGGTAGCCTCCAGAGTCCAGCCTCCTGAGAAAACTGAAAATTTCTGAAGAAGTAATTTTTCCTTTTCCGGGAGATAATCATAACTCCAGTCAATCAAGGCTTTTAATGTCTGTTGTCTTGGCAATAGACTTTTATTACCTCCGGTAAGTAAATTGAATCTGTCATTCAGACGTTCGAGTATTTTTTCTACCGGCATCACTTTTACTCTAGCTGCCGCGAGCTCTATCGCAAGTGGTATTCCGTCAAGCTTAATGCATAACTGGGCTATTGCTGTCGTGTCTTTGTCATTAAGTTTAAAATCTGTTTTGACGGCTTTAGCCCTTTCAATGAAAAGTTTGACGGACTCTGTTTGCAATATTTCCTCCGCAGATTTTTTTTCATAAGAATCAGGTAACTCCATCTGAGATAAATTGACAATATTTTCACCCGTAAGATGAAGAGGCTCTCTGCTGGTAATAATGATCTTTAGTTTCGGACATTTCGTTAACAGTAATTCCGAGATCTCTGCGCTCTCTTTCAGGAGATGTTCACAATTATCCAGGATTAGCAAAATCTCCTTCTCCCTGAGAAAATCAGCAAGTACATCAGTCATTTCTCTTTTTACATCCGGCGCAATTTTTAAAACAGCCATTATCTCCTGAAGAATATGCGGGGAATCTGTGAGTTTGGCTAGCTCAGCTATACATACACCGTAGCCGAACTCATCTACAAGTGAAGAGGCCAGATGTACGGCAAGCCTTGTTTTTCCCGTTCCGCCAAACCCTATTATTGAAAGCAACCGGACTTCAGATAGAATTTCTCGTATCTCCTTTAACTCATTTTTCCTGCCGATAAAACTGGTTAGTTCAAGCGGAAGGTTATTCCACCTTTGATCAACTGTTTTTATCGGAGGAAATTCGGAAGGAATTTTTTCGGGGACGACCTGATAGATCTGAACTAATTGATTTATATCTTTCAGTTGCCTCTTTCCAAAATCTCTGTAAGAAATTTTATCCGTTAGCTTACCTTTTAAATCTTCATACACTTCTCCCGATATCAGTATCTGTCCCCCGTTTGATGCTGTCATCAGTCTGTGTACCTTGCTTAAGGTAACATAGCCCGTATAATCACCGCCTCCATATTCTGCCTCGCCTGTATGTATTCCTGATTTAATTTTAACAGAGTCAAAATCAATTCTTCTTTCCTCCAGTTTTATCTGAATATTTACAGCAGCTTTTACAGCTTCTGCAGGGTCATAAAATGCTGCGCAATGCGCCTCATTATTCCTTTTGAAAATAAATCCATTATGTGATTCAATTATCTCTCTAAATAGTTTATCAAGACTGTCAAGTGTTGTCTGGAAAGATCCGGGATCTTTTCCGGACGACCCGGAATTTTCATATATTTCAGTGAATAAAAATGTTACGTTACCTGTAGGATTCATTTAG
>CALMST010000020.1 GCA_937872315.1 uncultured Ignavibacteria bacterium
AAAATAGCATCAGAAGAATTTATTTTAAAAGGATCAATTTCCTTATTTCCCTTATCCCGTTTGATTTGAATTCAAAAAAATAAATACCTGCTGAAAGATCACCTGCTTCGAAGATATATTCATGCGATCCGGCAGATAAGTTACCGGAAAACAATGATGCAGTTTTTTTTCCAAGTGCATTATAGATATTGATGTGCACATCACTGTTCTCAGAAAGATAAAATCTGAAATGAGTATAAGGGTTGAACGGGTTGGGAAAAATCTGCGACAGTTCGGAAATTTTTAGAGTTTGTTCATGCTGTTCAAGAACTGTTATTGTATTTATACTTTCAAAGATACCGTTCCCGTTTGTTCCGGCATACATTACTCCATCCGGTCCGGAAACTATTACATTAACGCGGAGGTCCGTGAGTCCTGAATTGACGCCGGTCCAGAATTCACCTTCATCGGTTGAGAGGAATACACCGCCGCCGAATTTCCCGGCAAATACATTATCAGGTGAATTGAATGCAATTGAAAATACAGGTGAGGCGGAAGTGATGCCGGAATCTTTACGTGACCAGTATTCACCATTGTTGTCAGACCTGAATATTCCGTTGTATGTTCCGGCAAAAATAAATCCCGCAGAATTTACTGCGACTGATCTTATATCGGGATTGGTAATGCCGGAATCTTTTAATTCCCAGTGATCTCCGTTGTCTGTAGAACGGTATAAACCTAGCCCAAGAGTAGTTGCAAAAACGTGACCTGTTGAACTAACAGCAAGTGACATTACATTTGAAACCGGAAACCCCGTTGTTACCGGAGTCCAGAAGGTTCCGTCATTAACGGACCTGTAACATCTCTGACCTGTCCCCGCGTAAAGCACACCGTTACTGCCTGCAGCCATTGAATAAATATAAGGGTTGGTGATCCCTGAATCTGACCTGAACCATGAATCACCGTGATCATGAGAAATGAATATTCCGTTACCGAATATTCCCGCAAGCAGATCACCTTCTGAATTCATTACCATTGCGGAAACATTCGTTTCAGTCAGTCCGGTGTTTATCTGAGTCCATGTAAAAGATCCTGACGTGATCAATGAAGCTCTGTAAACACCGCCATTGGATGTCCCGGCAAAAATTAATGAAGATGACTTATCAATAATTATCGAGGTAACATTTCCGTTCACCGGTCCGCCGGCTGAATGCCAGAAATCCTGTGAATAAATGATATTGCTGATCAGAAGAAATAAAACAATAAGTGAACGGTTTTGCAGATTCAAAATTTTTTACGGGTATAGGTTAAACAAATTTTGAAAAGTAAACTCAAATTTTTAGATTCCTAAAGGCATAAATTCTCTGAAAAAATGACCAGTTATACTCTTACACTTTTCCTGTTCCAGAAAATATAAAACGGAATTCCGCTAAGCACAAGAAGAAGCCCAAGACCTGCATCTCTCGGATTCTGAATTATAGTTACAACAACGAGAGTCAGACAGAACAAAACAAATATGGCAGGCAGTACCGGATAGCCCATTGCTTTATATGGTCTTTCGGTATCTTTCATTTTTTTTCTTAAGATAAAGACTCCAAATGCTCCGGCTCCGTAAAAAATAAATGAAGCGAAGATAACCATGTCAGTGAGCTGGTCAAATGTACCTGAGAGTACAAGAAGACAGGACCATATTCCCTGCATAATAAGGGATACATCAGGTGTTTTGAATTTAGGATGTATACTGCCGGCGGATTTAAAGAAGAGATTATCTTTTGCCATTGCAAAATAAATTCTTGAAGAAGCCAAAATTGAGCCGTTGGTAGTTCCGAAAGTAGATATCATGATCAGAATGGATATAAAGAAAGCACCACCGTTTCCAAGAAATTTTCTTAATACTTCAACAGCAATAATGGTATTATCTTTGCTGGCAATTTCTATCATTTCGTTTACAGGCATGACATACAAGTAAACAAAGTTGATGAGCAGATAAACTGCTATCACTGTTCCGACACCGCCAAACAAAGCGAGAGGTATATTCTTTTTAGGATTTTTAACTTCGCCTCCCAGATAACCGATATTATTCCAGCCGTCATAAGCCCAGAAAGCACCTAGCATTGCAGCAAACATGGCACCGAAGAGTCCGAGCGAAGAACCGTATTCTGCAACCGGGCTTTGCCCGACCGGGTTGATGTTTTCCACCGACCCGCCGCTTAAAGTCAAACCCAGAACAATTATAACAAGAATCCCTAAAACTTTCAGAGTTGTGAAAATATTATTTATAAATCCACCGAATACAACTCCGAGATAATTTGCCGAGGTTAAAAATAATATAGTCAGGATGGTTAATGCTTTTACACCGAAGCCGGCAAACGGATTAAAGATTCCGAGAAGGGTGAATTGTTCAAGAGAATCGCTGAGATGAGGTAAAGGTATTATAGCATTTACAGATTCGGCAAAAACGTAAGCTATTGATGCAATGGAAGCAGTCTGAATTACAGAGAAACAGGACCATCCGTAAATAAACGCAAATGCTTTACCGTACATTTCTTTAAAGTAAACGTACTGTCCGCCGGGAGCGGCGATCATTCCGGCAATTTCTGCATTTGTGGCAGCACCAATCAGGGTAATGATTCCGGCAATTAACCAGCAAAGCAGCAGGATCCCGCCTGACTGAAGTTCGGCTGCCATAGGTGCGGCTTTCTTGAATATACCTGAGCCGATCATTGAACTTATAACGATCAGGATTGCAGTCATCAGTCCGAGTTTAGTAAGCAGACCGCTTGAATGGACTTCGTGTTTGGGTTTCATTTGGATTTAGGTTAAAAGTGTGGCACACTTTGTTGAAATCTTGACTAACTCCGGTATGTAATCAAAGTGTGCCACACTTCCCGGTTCGCGCTACTTAAAAAACACCTGAGCTGTTCTGTAAATCTCCATATCAACTGTCTTCAGCTTACTTATAGCTTTCTTTATTGTTATATCTGTTATCTTATTTGACACTACTGCACACATCCTTCCGAATTTTTTTGCTATCACCATCTCAACCGAATATACTCCAAACCTGGTGCCAAGTATCCTGTCAAATGCAGTTGGCATTCCTCCCCGTTGCACATAACCCAGTATTGTTGTCCTTATTTCAAAACCTGATCTCTGCTCCAGCTCCTCTGCAAGATGATTGCAAATACCTCCCAGACGTTCCCTCCCAAAATCATCCTTCTTTATATTTCTTTTTAAAGATTTATCAATGGATTTTAATTCACTCTCATCTATCTTTGCACCTTCTGCCACTACTATAATTGAAAAGAGTTTTCCACGCGTATATCTTGTTTTGATTACATCAACAATCTCATCTATCTTTACTTTTTTCTCAGGTATTAGTATCACATCGGCTCCTCCGGCTATACCTGCATACACTGCTATCCAGCCTGCATTTCTTCCCATAACTTCAAGCAGCATTACCCTGTGATGTGATTCTGCTGTTGTATGCAACCGGTCAATAGCATCAGTGGCAATATTTACAGCTGTATCAAATCCAAATGTAAAATCCGTTCCGTAAATGTCATTATCTATAGTCTTTGGAATTCCAATACAGTTTACACCTGCCTCATATGCCTGCTGTGCAATATGCATGGATCCTTCCCCGCCAATACATATGATCGCATCAAAATCGGCTTTATTGATTTTATCCATAAGTATCTTTTTACCGTCCTTCTGCTCGAAGGGACTGAATCTCGAAGTTCCGATAATTGTCCCGCCACGGTTTAATATTCCCGAAACTTCTTTATTGCCCAGCACCATATAATCCTCATCAAAAATTCCTTTCCATCCGTTAAGAATGCCTATGATAGTATGATTATATTCGTTGGATTTTCTGACTATCCCTCTCAGAACGGCATTCAGTCCAGGGCAATCACCACCACTCGTCAATACTCCGATTTTTAATTTCAATGTTTATGCTTTTGTTTTACCAGAATTACTTTTTTGTTTATCCTTTGCGGGTGGATCATTTATCAGATATTTAAATTTTTCTATGAAATCATTTGTTTTCATGTTTCCAATTAAAGCAAGACGCGCTACATTCTTAAGCTCATCAAAATCTCCTTTCTCAAGTCTGATCATATACTTCCTCGCAACCTGATAACCGTCCGAATCAACATCTACTTCTCTTGTGCTTATCCTGCCGTTTTCATCTATTATATCCTCAAACTTTATCGGTATAAGCTGACCTTTATCTACTGTTACTATTGCTCCCGAATTATCATTCAACAAATATCTTACGGCTGCATATCCGAGATCCTGTGTGTATTCACAATCGTAAGGAATTGGTGATGCACACCTGAGTTCATATCCGATATCCTTGTTTACGATAGTAACATCAAGTCCTCTTTCACGAAGTCGTCTCCTTACCTCATCTTTTGTGATCCTCCCGATATCTATTTCAGATAACCTTATATGGCCGTGAAGATCCTTTTCAAGATTTACATAAGGATGACTCTTTAATTCCTCTGAATCAATTCTTGTAATAATACCTTCAGCTAAAACTGCAACTCCGTAAGGATTTCCCTGCGCCATTCTTTTAATAATAGAAGCTTCAAGTATATCACAGATCGTTTCAAAACTTATTGTAGTATTTCTGAACTCTTCTCCGATGATTGTCAGAGTTGCACCTGCCGATTTACCGATACCAAGCGCAAGATGTCCGGCTTTGCGTCCCATCGTGACTACATAGTACCATCGCCTCGTTGTAGCTGCATCCAGCATAAGTGACTGCACAATATGAAATCCGAAATCCCGTGCTGTCTGATATCCGAATGTCGGCATATTACCGGGTAAAGGCAGATCGTTGTCAATTGTCTTTGGAACGTGAGCTACCTGTATCTGACCTTTTGCAAGCTGGTCTATTTTATATGCGCTGGTGGCTGTATCATCTCCGCCAATTGTTATTAAATAATCAACAGATAATTGTGTCAGCGCTTTCAATGATGCGTCAAGCATTTCCTTGCTCTTTGCAGGATTGATCCTTGATGTCTGAAGTATGCTCCCTCCGGAAAAATGAATCCGTGATACATCTTCGATCTTTAATTCCTTGTAATGTGTGGAATCGCCTTTGCTTAAATGCTCGAATCCGTCAAGTATTCCTATTACATTCATTCCTGAATTAATTGCTTCGATCGTTACTGATCTTATAACACCGTTTATTCCGGGAGCCGGTCCGCCTCCCACTACTATGGCAAGTGTTTTTTTTCTATAATGGTCATCCATCTTTGTTTGCTTTGTTTTGGTTATTAAAAATTAAATTAATTAAACTGTCTTTGCAACAGTTACTTTTTTAAATCTGCCTGAGATCAGGATCATTGCAAGAATATAAATTACCGCGCCAAGTATAAATACAAATCTGTACCCGAACATCATTGCCAGCATTATTGCAGAGACTGTTCCCATAACGGAAAAAAATCCGTTCACTCCCCAGGCAAATGCCACAAATCTTTTTTCTTCAGGGAGAATGAGTGACATTCCTATCGGAAATGGCATCCCCATAAAGAATCCCAGAGGGAAAATTATTAATGCTGAAATCACTATCCTCCATGCCAGATCAAGTCTGACCAGTGAACTGAATAATACCGGATTCAGAATTCCAATTGCCAGAGCTAAAATTACTATTATACCGAAAATTATAATTAACTTCTTTTTACTGTCTTTGTAGAATTTTCCTGAAACAAGACTTCCCATTCCTGAAGCTACCAGCATTGTTGATACTACTGTCAGTAATGTGATCACAGGCTGTCCGAGAAATAATGTGAACTTCTGTATCATACATATCTGAAGAAGAATATATCCGAATCCCAGACATGCAAAATATAAAAGATATTTTTTATCGATTGAAAATTCGCCCGGTGACTTTGTTTCCGGATCTTCTTTGTTAAAAAACTTTAATGGTAGTAAGATCAGTAATCCTGCTGTTAAAAAACATTGTATCAATATTGCCAGCAGTGTTGTCTCTGCAACCGGCTTATCTTTTAAAGCAAGTATTGCTTTGTCATCCATCGAGAATGTCTCTCTGATACCGCTCCATGTTAAATTTGTGAAACCTATATTCTGATCAAAAAACGGCTTGTCATCTGTCGCCGGCTGAAAATTGCTTTCAGGATCGTAGAGCTTATCTGATTCTATGAGTTGCTTGTAATAATTATTCTGAGTCGAAAGCGGATCATACATTATATCCATGTTGAGCGAACTCGCTTCATTCCGCACATTAAAAATCTCATCTTCAGTAAAACCTCTCTTCTTGTAAAGCACTCCGGCAAGAAAACTCTTGTCGCTTTCCTGACTTTCAAAACTGCTCGGAGGTCTTCTGAATATAATAAAATTATCTTTGCTGTCTTCAAGTCCTCCCGAATTTTCAAAACCCGCCTGCCTCAATGTATTGACCAGTTTGGGTATCTGTGTCTCAGGACGTGAAATATATATCACTCCGTCTTTATCAAGATGATGCAGATATTCCTTTACTGCTTCCTTTGTGAGAATGTAATTTTCCACCATACCCATCGCGCCGCTTGATACGGCTGAAGCGGAAATTGTATGAGCGGAAATAATTACGTCATATGCGATTCGCCTGGATGAAAGGACTGATCTTGCATCATCGGTTATGAGCCTGACCTTTTTATTGTTCTTAACAAGCGGTCCTGTCCAGTAAGCCAGATCTTTTTCAATATAATCGTTGAGTATCCCGTTGATCTCTACGGCTGTTATGTCTTTAGCATTATGATAAAGACCTGATAAGATCTCGCCACCTCCTGCCGAACCGATTATAAATACCTTTTCAGCGGAATCTTTAACGGCAAATGCAAGATTGGATGCATCCGCCGGCCTGGTACCGGGCGGAAGTGATTTTACATTCGGAATATTTGTGGTCGCATTTCCCGCATCTATGATGGCAAGATAAAGATTGTAACCATCCTGTGCCGGTTCCTCATCTATCATTACATCTATTTTTGAGAAAGTATTCCAGTCAGTTCTGACTTTCAGATCAGGACGGTCCTTTATGAAATTACCGTAGATCTTATTGGCAGTTACATTGATCGGAAATCTTTCATCGCTGTTTATCAGAAATGTCAGTGATAAGATAAGTAAAATGAAAGCAGCAAATGTATAGCTTTTGAGATTTTCAAAAGAAAAAATAATAGCGGATAAAAAACTGATAGCCGAAACAAACACTACTGCGCCGTTTCCTCCTACTGATGGCATTAATATAACAAAAGCAACACAGGCAAGTCCCGCTCCGATCAGATCAAAAAAGTATAACTTTGAAATGTCACCTTTGAATCTTGTGAGCAATACTGAGATGATCAGTCCCGCAAAGAAAAACGGGATCGTGATAAGAAGATAATATACAGGAAGATACACAAACTGCATTGAGTCTGTCAGCAGACTGAACGGATCGAACGGTATCTTGTTCATTAATATGAAAGACAGTATTACACTGACTCCATAAAGAATAGAAAGTCCTGATAGTAACTTGTCGGTTTTTATTGTGTTGAGCTTTTTATTAACGGAAAGCACAACACCGCTCACTCCAAATCCCAGCAGTGCAACGCTGATGACCATGAATGCAAAATGATACCAGAGAGAGACGGACAGTACCCGGGTTAAAGAAAATTCCAGTAACAATGTTGATAATGCGATCAGAAATATTCCGGCGTAATAAGCGGGTTTTATCTTTTCGGAACGTAGTGACCTGCTAGTTTTTATGGACATTAATTGGTTTTGTCTGAGATTGTTTTTAAAGTTCTATTGATTAAAAGTAATTGTCTTAAAAGATCCTCCATATTATCCAGCTTCATCATGCTGCTCGCATCACTTAGCGCTTTTTTTGGATTTGGATGCGCTTCTATGAAAAATCCGTCAACTCCTGCGGCAGCGGCTGCTCTTGCCAAAGGCATTATAAACTCAGGATTCCCGCCACTTACACCTTTATCTATTGATGGCATCTGAACTGAATGTGTCGCATCAAATATAACGGGATATCCGAATTTTTTCATGATTACAAGTCCTCTCATATCGACTACCAGATTATTGTATCCGAAAGTCGTTCCGCGCTCAGTGAGAAAAATTCTCCTGTTACCCGTCGCTGCAACTTTCTCAGCCTGATATTTCATATCGCCGGGAGCTAAAAACTGACCCTTCTTAATATTTACGATCTTTCCGCTCTCACCCGCCGCTTCGAGAAGATCAGTTTGTCTCGAAAGAAATGCAGGTATCTGTAATACATCAGCGACTTCGGAAGCGATCCCAACTTCTGTTTCAGAATGGATATCAGTAAGTATCGGCACATTGAATTCCTTCTTCACATCGGCAAGTATCGAAAGTGATTTGTCTATACCTATAGTTCTGAAAGAACCCGAGGAAGTCCTGTTAGCTTTTATGTAAGAAGATTTGAATATAAATGATATCTTTAGTTTATCGGTCAGTTTCTTCAGAGTCTCACAGGTTTTGAATACAATGGACTTTGACTCGACGACACACGGTCCTGATATTAATAAAAAATTATTCAGATGCTTAAGCTTAAGCTCTTTTGACAGATAATCCGGCAGCATTGTATTTTTTTCGGTTAATGTAATTATCGATTTTATTTTTTAGTTCTGTTTTTGTGTAATCTGATTTAGTGTATTTTCCTTTCAGCTCTCTCTGACGAAGAGCTTCATAAAGACTTACCGCTACAGCAACTGACACATTTAAAGATTGTATCATTCCGTACATTGGTATCATAAAATTTCCGTGGCTAAGTTCTTTCACTTCATCCGAAACACCCGTATGTTCATTACCAAACACCAGCGCGGTTTTCTTTGTCAGATCAAGATCATAAAGCGAAGTGTCCTCTTCCCCTTCATAGCTTTTTTCTGAAATAAAAGTGGAATAGATCCTGAACTTTTCTTCCTTCAGTTGATCAAAACAATCCTTTACATTATCAAATCTTTCAAGATCGATCCATTTTTTTGCGCTAGCCGAAGAATGCTTTCCCATCTTCGGGTATTTATTGGTATTATATATCAAATGTATCTTATCGATTCCAACTGCATCCGCGCTTCTTAAAATAGCGCTTACATTATGACGGTCGTGAATATTTTCCAGTACAAGCGTCAGATACTTCTGACGTCTCTCCGCAACATATTTTATTTTGGTGAATCTTTTATCCGTCAATTGGTTAGAATAGTTTATAAAATAACTTAATGGAGTTTGGAATTTTAAATCAAAAATTAATTATTTAACTTTCTTTAAACAATTAACAAATCTGACTATGATTTAAATGAGTTAAATGATTTAAATGAGTACTATGATGTAACAGCCCTAAAAAATTTTTTAAGCTAAACAAAATATTTAAAATTATTAAAATGCATAATATGAAAAAGCTGATCATTCCCGGTATCTTTATTTTTATGTTTTCATTCATATATTCTACCCTCACATTCTCACAGGAAAAGATCAAATATACAAAACCGCCTAAAAAAGATCCCCGAAGCAGCTGGGCTCTGGGTCTGAATTACGGAGAAAACGGATTCGGTCCTTATGTGAACTTCTTCTCAGCTATTAGCAGATCTACTGACCTTACTTTTGGATTGTCAGTTTCCGGAGTCTCCGATAACCGTGAAGTGGAAAGATATGATGTATTCGGTAACTCTATTATCCCAAATAAAATAAACCGCGTATTTATGATCCCGCTGAGCGTCGGGATTAAAAGCGAAGTTTTCAAGGATGATCTCGAAGGGGATTTTCATCCTGTATTTAATTTAGGTCTCACACCTACTTTGGTTATTACAGATCCTTATGACCAGAGTTTTTTCAATGCATTGAATGAAGCTCAGACATATTTTGCATTCGGCGGTTATACAGGAATAGGTGTTAATTTTTCCTCGGGCGAGAGCACTTCATTCAGTTTTAATTTTAACTATTACTATCTGCCTCTCATAGGAAACGGCGTTCAAAGCGTTGAATATAATACAATTAACAATGTAGGCGGATTTCAGCTTGCTATAGGTGTGAATTTTCTGAAGTGAGCTTCTGTTAATCTCAAAGTCCTAAAACTCAAAGTTAAAAACCATTTTTAATTAAACAACCAGGAGCTTTTTATAAAGTAAAGCCTCGAAATCATATCCGATAATTCCGGAAACAGGTTCATTGATACAAAACGGATCATGCTTCTGAATTAAGTGCAGTAAAATCTGTCATTACCATTATTGAACTCCTCAAAATCAAAGAAATGATCATAACTGTAAGACAAGAAGATATGAAGATATATAGATTAATATTCTGAATTTTCCTTTGTTGGTGACCCGGTGCCATAGCGTAAAGAAAAGTGCCTTAAAAAAAGACTCCTTCTCGTAAATGAAGCAGATATGATTTTTTATTTACAAACATTTACAAACCAAACACATCCCGGCAAAGAACTTTTTGTATTTTTGTATAACTTTTAAAACAAAAACAAAAGGAGATTAATAATGAACACCAATTCAATCGATCAAAAAGGAAAGAACAAACATTCCGTGAAATTCTTAAAATTTAAATATATAATACCGGTCATCATTACTGCTCTGCTACTGACAGCTACTTTCAGCATTGTAATGGCTAAGAAAAAATTTAAGGACGGACCGGGCGGTCCCGGCGGATTCATGATGGGAATGCTTGTCGAAAAACTTGATCTGAATGCAACACAAAAAGCTGAGGTTGAAAAGATCAAAGATGAGATTCATTCAAGAATGCAAACCAGGATGAATGAAAATCAGACAATGAAAGATGATTTCGCATCTGAATTTGGTAAAGAGAATATGGATAAAAATAAATTAATGGAGCTTGATCAGAAACGTATGAAGGAGATGGAAGAAAACAAGGAATTCATGATGGATAAAATGATCGAATTCCATAATTTGCTTACACCGGAACAAAGACAGCAGGCTGCTGATCTTATGAAAAACATGAAAGGCGGATTTAAACAGGGTATGGGTAACAGATCTGATTGTCCGAATTGCGGTAACTGTCCGAACGGAAAAAACGGTCCAAATGGTCCAAACGGTCCAAATGGTAAAAACCGGTATGATGATTCAAACGGATCCAAATGGAAAAATTACAAAGAAAACTAATATTAAATTTATTAAATTACACAGGGGGTTAACAGCCCCTTGTTTGTTTTAATTAAATAAATTCAATGAAAAAGATTATCGTAATTGACGATGATAATAAACTGACAGACCTTTTAAAAGATTATCTGAAAAAATATAACTACACAGTTGTATCATATGATAATCCTCTTGATGCACTGGCTCATCTTAAGAATAACTCTTATGATCTGATGATTCTTGATTTCATGCTTCCGGAAATGGATGGATTTGAAACTCTGAAAGAACTGAGAAAAACCAATGAGATCCCGGTGATAATGCTAACGGCAAGAGGCGAGACAACTGACAAGATAGTCGGACTCGAACTCGGAGCAGATGATTATCTTTCAAAACCATTTGAACCGAGAGAACTCGTGGCAAGGATTCAGTCAGTATTCAGAAGAACAGATGGTAAACTTAATGCGGATGCCAGGATTTATTTTAAAGATCTGGAAATAAATGAATCCAGCAGAACAGTTAAACTTAATAACAGGGAAGTTGAGCTGACATCTACGGAATTTGACCTCCTGCTGCTGTTTTCAAAAAATAACGGGAAAGTATTATCTCGTGATTCTGTAATGCAGAAAATGAAAGGCACTACCTGGCAATATTATGACAGAAGCATAGATGTGATGGTTTCAAGATTAAGAAATAAATTAAAATTTAAAAACTGCCAGTTCATCAAGACAGTCCAGTCAATAGGTTATATTTTTTACGCCGAACCTGATGAAAACTAAAAGGGAAATAAAATTTTCCATCTTCCTGAAACTGATAATTCTCATTATTATTTTCACTGTCCTTGTTAATGTATCCATAGGATTTATTTTAAGAAGAAGTTTTGACAGAGCGCATATGAGGCCGCCCGCCAGTCATATGATCAAGATGCATCAATACATTCTCAATGATATAGGCAATCCGCCTGATACTGTAAAAGCCGATCAGATATTGAAAGATGTAAAATTTGATATCCGTTTTGAAACAAGTTCTTCAAAGTGGACAAGTAATATAGATCTCCCAACAATAGAGGAGTTGAAAAATCGAAGGGAATTTGATGATACAAAAAGCAGCAATATAATAAGAAGCGGAAGAAGACTTTACCGGGTAATAAAACTCGATGACGGATATGTAATATTTGCCCAACCTTCTCCGATCGAAGAGATAGATATTGAAAGTGTGATTTTTCCAGTGATAATAATATTTTCCGTACTGGCTTTTCTTTTGTATATTTCGCTGAGATGGATATTCGGTCCGATCAAAAAACTTTCCGAAGGAGTAAAGAAGATAAGTTCGGGAGACCTCGATTCAAGGATAGAAGTAAAGGGTAATGATGAACTGGAGAATCTTGCAACATCCATAAATGAAATGAGCGTTAATATTTCCGGAATGCTTAAAGCAAAAGAGACTCTGCTTATTGATGTATCTCATGAACTCAGAAGTCCTCTGACCAGGATCAAACTCGCAAATGAATTTGTAGAAGAAGAAAAAATTAAAAAGAACATTAGAGAAGACGTTATAGAGATGGAATCAATGATCTCCGGAATGCTGGAAACATACAGAGCAGAAAATACCGGTCAGAAACCGGATCTGAAAAAGACTGACATAGTACCGCTTTTAAAAAATGTGATCTCAAAATTCAGTTATGATAAGATTGATTTTCAAAGCAAGTTTGAAAAAAGAGAGCTTTTAATCGATCCTGATAAAATTGAGACAGCCTTCAGAAACATTCTCGACAATGCTGTTAAATATTCTGAAAATAAATCCATTGAGATATTTATTTCCGGAAATGAATCAGATGAAACTGTTGTAACCGTAAAAGATCACGGCAGAGGCATCGGGCAGGAAGAGATCAGTAAAATATTCGAACCTTTTTACAGGGTTGATAAATCCAGAGATAAAAAAATCACAGGGTACGGTCTCGGATTAAGTATAGTGAAAAAAATACTCGACATGCATAAAGCGAAAACAGAGATCACCAGCAAACCCGGGGAAGGGACGGAGTTCAGGATTATATTCATTTCTTAAAATTTCTATTTCTTACTTACCTTTGAAAATGTTATGAAACCACAAAGGCAATAAGACACTAAGTTTTGTTTGATCTCTATCCGAGCTAGCGTTTTGAAATCAAACAAATAAAAAGTTTGAGGATCTCTTTGTGTCTTAGTGACTTTGAGGTAAAAAACTGTTTCATCTTACATAATAATTTAATCACACTTCAATAATATCAACTCATTAAAAACTTTATATCTTAACACATTATATTTTGTTAATTTTCATAAAATGAGCAGTAAAAAAATAATATACATGTGCGGTTCGCTGAATCAGACCACCATGCTTCACAGAATATCCGAATTCCTTCCGGATTATGATCATTATTTTACTGCTTATTATTCTGACGGTGCCGAAAGAGTGGCAGCGAGAATGGGATTTCTTGATTTTTCAGTGCTGGGAGGAAAATTCCGTTTGCAGACCGAAACATACCTGAAAAAAAATAATCTGAAAATCGATTACAGATCCGAAAGTCATGATTATGACCTTGCTGTCGTATGCAGTGATCTGATCATGCCTAAAAATTTAAGAAAGAAAAAAATGGTAATGGTGCAGGAAGGCATGACAGATCCGGAAAATATATTTTATCACATGGTGAAGAAGTTCGGTATTCCGAGATATTTTGGCGGGACTGCGGCTACAGGTTTGTCTGATTATTACACATATTTTTGTCTGGCATCGGAAGGATACAGAGAGTTGTTTGAAAGGAAAGGTTTAAAGAAGGAAAAACTGGTAGTTACGGGTATTCCTAATTTTGATAATTGTAAGCGTTTCCTGAATAATAATTTTCCTCATAAAAATTATTGTCTTGTCTGTACTTCTGATTCAAGAGAAACATACAAGTATGAGAACCGGAAAAAATTCATAGAAAAAGCCATAAGATTGTCAGAAGGTAAAAAGCTGATCTTCAAACTACATCCTAATGAAAACACGGATAGGGCGACCGGGGAAATAAATAAGTATGCGCCCGGATCAAAAATTTTTGCTGACGGAAATACAAATGAGATGATAGCAAATTGTGATATTCTTATTACAACTTTTTCGACAGTTGTATATGTAGGGATTGCACTTGGGAAAAAAGTTTATTCATCATTTGATCTGAATGAACTGAAGCATTTATTGCCGGTTCAGAATGGAGGAACTTCAGCCCGTAATATTTCCAGGGTATGTCTTGCGCTTCTCAAAAATAAAAAGGTAGTGGAAAGTGAAATTACAGTTGATAAAATGAAATCCGGTATTCCTGATCTCGCCGTTTAACATAAATTGAAAGATCAAAAAAAAATATTAATTGTAATTCAGGCAAGACGGGGTTCGTCAAGACTTCCGGATAAAGTATTACTTCCGCTGAAAGAAAAACCACTGCTGTTGAGAATGTATGAAAGAGTTGATGCAGCGAAAATAAAAAAGGAAATTGTAATTGCTACCACTACCGGGAAGGAAGATGATGTGATAGCCGATCTCTGCAGGCAGAATAATATTAAATGTTTCAGAGGTCATCCGCTTGATCTTCTTGACAGACATTACAAAGCCGCTATTGAGTATAATGCTGACGTTGTAGTGAAGATACCGTCTGACTGTCCGCTTATCTGCCCGGATGTAATTGATAATGTCCTGGAGTTTTATACTGATAATGAGGAAAGTTTTGATTTTGTAAGCAATCTCCATCCGCCTACGCATCCTGACGGAAATGATGTTGAGGTCATACCGGTCAGCATTCTTAAGACAGCATGGGAGGAAGCAACACAAAAACACGAACGCGAACATACAACTCCTTATATATGGGACAATCCCGGAAGATTCCGAATTGGTAATGTAGAATGGGAAACCGGTCTTGATCTTTCAAAGAGCCACAGATTCACAATTGATTACAAAGAGGATTATGATTTTATTAAAATGATTTATGATGAGCTGTATGTTGAGAATAAAGTATTCAAACTTTGTGACATTATGATGCTTCTCGACAGGAATCCGGAATTAAAAAAATTTAATGAAATGTATTTGGGTGAGTACTGGTATAATGGAGTTGCAGGGAAATTGAAAACTGTCAGACACCGGAAGTAAAACGAAAGATGCGGATGTCAAATTACTGCTGATATTCCCAGACTTTGTAATTCCCGCGTGTCTCAGGCTGTCCGAAAACATTACCATTATTCCTGCCTCAAATCCGTCCGGGCGGATCGAAGGCTCAAAGAAGAGCATTTTGAAGGTTTTATTCTTAGAGTCTTTGAGTCTTAGAGGCTAACCCGGCATTTCCGGACAATCTATCTTAAGCGGGAATCCAATAAAATTTTATGAACTAAAAAATTATCAAATGAATAATGATACCATAAAAGATCTGAAAGACACCGCCTTCAAAGTCAGAGAGCATATTATCAGAATGTCCACTGACGGCGGATGTTTTATCGGCGCATCTTTGTCATGTGCAGATCTGATCGTATATCTTTATAAAGAATTTCTGAATGTGAATAAAAATAATCTTAATGATCCCGAACGGGACTATTTATTTTTATCAAAAGGACACGATGTGCCGGCTCTTTACGGAACATTTGCCGAGATAGGTTTTATAGAAAAGGACAGACTGAAGAATCATCTGAAGACAAATGATTTTATTTACTGGCATCCAAACAGGAACATTCCCGGAATAGAATTTCACAGCGGTTCGCTTGGCCATTCACTTGGTGTGGCTATTGGTGTTGCGATGGATTGTAAAATGAAGAAGCAGAATAATAAAATAGTAGTAATTCTTGGTGACGGTGAATTAGATGAAGGTTCGATATGGGAAGCTGCGCTGGTGGCGGGTGCTATGAATTTAGACAACCTGATAGCAATTGTTGACCGGAATCATTTTCAGGCGAACATAGAAACCGAGAAACTCATACCGCTGAATCCTATAGCTGATAAATTTGAAGCCTTTGGCTGGAAGGTCAGATCCTGCGACGGACACAACTTTGAAGATATGGGAAAAGCATTTTTAAAATTTCCGATAGAAGAAGGTAAACCAAGTGTAATAATTGCGGAAACGAAAAGAGGTAAAGGACTGCCGGGCATTGAGGCAAGAGCTGACAGATGGTTTGTGAATTTCACGGGTGAGGAAGTTGAGATGCTGCTTAAGGAGTTGCATGGAGGTGAGAAGTCAGAGCTGACTTCGGAGACTATCGTGGCGAGGTGAACTATGAATTGGAATGATTTGGATGAATGCTATGAAAAGAAATTGTTTAACAAAAAATGATTATGAAATACAGAATAAGTATCATGATATTTTTTGTAAGTCTTTTTACAAATGATCTTTTTGCTCAAAAAATTACGGGTGATAATTTTGATATAGAGGTTATTGATAAGGACTGTAGAAGCGGATTTTACCTCGGTAAATATTCTGATAGATATCCCAATCCATTTTCTACTTCCTCAAAGGATTTCTTGATAGAATTTGGAGTTCCTGATTCTTCAAATTTAAGGATCAGGATCTTTTCGGCTGATAGCAATAAGACTATAGTAAAGTTTAATATGGACATTGATAAAGGATGTTATCAGTTAAACTGGATTGAACAGAATATTGAAAAGTTAAGATCCGGAATCTATTTCTGCTCGCTGGAAGTTCACCAGAGAAATCGAAGAGTTGTGTCTGACTTTAATGCTATTCTTAAAACATTGGTATACAGATGATATTTTTGCCAATAAAGTAAACAGAAAATTCAAAAATCTAAAAGTATAGAAATATTTTCTTTCAATTGTGCAATTATACTTTCCGGTATCTCACCTATTTTTTTTGAAAACCGTCGGTTATCAATAGCTCTTATCTGATCAATCAGAATATCACAATCTTCATTTAAATTTGATATTCCTTTTTTTAAACGAACTCTCAATATTTTAGAATCTGAAACTAAATTTGTAGTTATTGGGCAAACAACTGTGGAAGGGTGAAAGTTGTTCAGTAGATCAGTTTGTACAATAACTACGGGTCTTACTTTCCCCGGTTCAGTTCCGGCACGTGGATTCAGATCAGCTATCCAAATTTCAAACTGATTCATTTTCTGATTCATCAAACTCTTTTAAAATTTTCATGGATTCATCTCTTACAAGTAAAGACTCTTTTTTTAGCTGTTTAGTTAGTATTTTTCTTTTATGAAGCATATTATAAAAATCAACAGCTTCATTTATGTATCTGTTTCTGTTGGTTTTAATTTTGGATAAAATTTTTTCAGTATCCTGAAAAATATTATCATCGATTTTTAAAGAGAGGTTTTTCATAATGCTTTAATTAGACAAAAGTATATACAATTAGTATATATTTCAAGTTATTAATATCTTATTCAGCAATTTTAAATTACTTCTTTCCATACTCAGATATTTCTCTTTCTGCTTCTTCTTCGGTTTTTCAATAGCGCGAGTTTATATAAAATATCTCCGGTTTATAGTAAAAGTAACCTCAGGCAATAAACTGAGCTGACCTGTCAGCAAGATCACCTTTATCTTTTTTGTAAAATTCTTTACCGTGCAGGTATTTGCAAGCTACGGTTTATTATTTTCGGTTTTTATTTTCTTCATTGCCTTCATATACTTTCAATTTCTTTCAATTTCGATATTTTAAAAATACCGGATATATTTGGTTTATCAGGAAGCAGAACAGGTTATTTTAATAAATAAGTTTATTAAAAATTAATTTCTTATTAATCCTAACTATTTATTTTGAAATTGTAAGAGTTTATCAAATTCAATAGTTTGCATCATTAAACCAATTAACCATCCGCCGTGGCGGAAATCCATTAACCAATTATTCAAATTGACATACGAAGAACTTCTCAAACACCTGGTAGAAACAGACGAACGTTTTATGATCCTCACAGCCGAGAATCGTGCCGCTATCCGGAATTTACCTGATCAGATAGGTGACAGATTTATTGACACCGGCATTACCGAACAGACTCTGATAGGTGTTTCAGCAGGACTGGCTTTGAGAGGAAGGATACCTGTTGCTCATGCGCTTGCCTGTTTTCTTACAATGCGTGCTTTTGAGTTTATCAGAACGGATGTCGGAATCGCTGATCTTCCGGTAAAACTCATCGGAGGATTCTCCGGATTTTTATCCGAAGCAAACGGTCCGACTCATCAGGCTATCGAAGATGTATCCATTATGAGAGGGATTCCTAATGTGAATGTATTCTGTCCGGCTGATGAACAGGATATGATGATTGGTTTAAAGAAAGTCCTTGAGAGTACGAAACCGTTTTATATCCGATACAATAATCTTCCGCCGATATTTGAGCATTCTGAAAATTTTGAGATAGGCAAAGCAGAAGTTGTAAGCGAAGGAAGTGATGTAACGATACTGGTCTATGGAGTTTTATTCAAACAGGCAATGGAGGCAAAGTCAATTCTCGAAGCAAAGGGAAAGTCAGTTGGTCTGATAAATCTCCGTACATTAAAACCCATTGATGAAGAAGCTATATTAAAAGCAGTTGCAAATTCAAAACTAATAGTAACGCTCGAAGATCACTTTATCACAGGCGGACTTTATACAATACTGGCAGAAATTTTTTTGAAAAATAAAATTATGTGCGATGTGCTTCCGATAGCGTTGAATGACAAATGGTTCAAGCCGGCTATGATGAAGGATGTGCTGGAGTATGAAGGGTTTACAGGTGAGAAGATTGCAGCTAATATTTTGGATAGTATGAATTGTTCCTTATAAACTTTACTAACTTAATAAACTTTACAAACTCACTTTAATGGCAAACAAAGTAACTTTCAACAAAGACTTTCCGGACATTTCAGAATCCGATAAAATATTCAAAAGAAGCGAAGGTCTCATCCCGGCTTACACTCAGACACTTGCTAAAGGTCCTACACAATGGATCAAAGGTATAGCGCCTAAGTATCTTGTGAAAGGAAAAGGCTCTCATGTATGGGACGTGGACGGGAATGAATACATTGATTATAATATGGGAATCGGACCGATCGTTCTCGGATATTGTTATGATAAGGTTGATGATGCAGTGCGAAAGCAGCTTGAAAGCGGGATGACTTTTTCTCTTATGCATCCGCTGGAAGTTGAACTTTCGGAAAAGATCAGAAGTGTTGTTCCTAATGCAGAGTCAGTAAGATTTTCCAAAACAGGTTGTGACGTAACCACTGCGGCAGTCAGGGTTGCAAGAGCATTTACTAAAAGGGAAAAAGTATTATGCTGCGGTTATCACGGGTGGCACGACTGGTACATAGGAGTTACAGACAGAGACGCCGGCATTCCGGATGCCGTAAAGGATCTGACATTTACATTTAATTATAATGACATTGAATCCCTGAAGCAGTCTGTAGATGAAGATACTGCATGTGTAATACTTGAGCCGTTTGTTTTTGAAGAAGCAGGAAAAGATTTCTTAAAGGAAGTTAAGGAAGTATGCACAAAGAACGGAACTCTGCTGATCTTTGATGAGATGTGGACGGGGTTCAGAATAGCAGTCGGCGGAGCGCAGGAATATTTCGGAGTGAAGCCTGATCTGGCGGTTTATTCAAAAGCGATTGCAAACGGGATGCCGATATCCGTGATCACAGGAAGGGAAGATGTGATGAGATTGTTTGACAGGGAAGTTTTCTTTTTCACTACATTCGGAGGCGAGGCTTTGTCCATGGCTGCGGCGATGGCGACTATTGATGAAATTAATTCAAAAAATGTTCCGGGGAAATTAGATGAACAGGGGAAAAAGTTAAAGGATGGTTACAATAAGATCAAAGATGAACTTGGTATTGGTTTTACAAACTGTAATGGTTATAATTGCAGAACTATAATGACCTTTGATGCGGCATTTGGAAATCCACTTGAGATGAAATCTCTTATGCAGCAGGAAATGATAAAACGCGGGATCCTCTGGGGAGGATTTCATAATATGTGTTTTACACATTCGGATGAAGATGTTGATTATACACTGGAAGTTTATAAAGATGTATTGCCGTTGTTAAAGAAAGCTGTAGAGGAAAAAAATGTGAAAGAATGTTTAAAGGGTGAAAGTGTAGAAGCGGTATTCAGAAAGACAAGTAATTTTAATCTTAAGCCAAAGAAGATCATTTGAAAAGAGTAGTTTCATTAAAATATCTTATTTCATAATTAATAAATAAATCAGTTATGTCAAAAATAAAAGTTCGTGAAATTTCGATTGGAGACGGAGAAAGGGTTTATGTAATTGCTGAAATAGGAATCAATCATAACGGTTCTCTGAAGCTTGCAAAAAAACTCATTAAAGCCGCAAAAGAAGCGGGCTGTGATGCTGTTAAATTTCAGAAAAGAACACCAGAGCTCTGTGTACCGAAAGACCAGTGGAATATTGAAAGAGATACTCCCTGGGGCAGGATGAAATATATAGACTATCGTCACAAAATTGAATTAAGTTTTGATGACTATCTTGCAATAGACAATTACTGCGCAAAGAAAAGGATTGACTGGTTTGCATCCTGCTGGGATGAAGAATCAGTTGATTTTATTGAACAGTTCAATCCTCCTTTATATAAAGCTGCATCCGCTTCACTCACAGATCATAATTTGCTTATAAAGAAAAAGCAAACAGGTAAACCTCTGATCATATCTACAGGAATGTCTTCATTAAAAGAAATCAACAGAGCAGTAAAAAAAGCCGGTTCGGAGAATCTTCTCATTGCACACTCTACATCTTCTTATCCGTGCAGACTGGAAGAATTGAATATTAAAGTAATCAGAACATTAAAACAGATATATCCGGAAATTCCTATCGGATATTCCGGTCATGAAACAGGATTATCCCCTACACTTGCAGCCGTAGCTCTCGGGGCTGCTTTCATAGAAAGGCACATTACACTTGACAGGGCAATGTGGGGAACTGATCAGGCTGCATCTGTCGAAGCCGGCGGCTTTAAAAAACTGGTTCAGAATATCAGGGATGTGGAAAGATCTTTGGGTGACGGTGTAAAGAAAATTTATGAAAGTGAAATGCCGCAGAGAAAAAAACTAAGACGTGTAAGTCATTAAATTATTTATGAATCCTCCGGATCTACAACAAGAAGCAGCGTACATCCTTTTTTTGTCTTAAGAGAACCGTGATCACTGCCTTTTTCAGCATGATGAAAATCCCCGGGTCCGAGAATTCTCCCTTCTACAAGAAGATCCCCTGCGAGTACAAAACATTCTTCGGCACCGTTATGATGGTGAGGCGGATATTCACTTCCAGCTGAAGCTTTCATCAGCATCATAAAATATCCCTTTTCATTGTTCAAAGAAAGCGGTCTGATTTTTATACCTTTAATGTCAGGGTGAGGTATCCAACCGGCTGCATCTGAAAACCTGAATTCAAAAGCATTCGTTTTGCTTTCCCCATCCGGATCATTCTTCAGCTTTAGTTTTTTAAACAACTTCTTTTTTACGGACGGATCAGGAGATAACATTTTATCTGACATGACTCCAATTGAAAACAAAGCTAACAAATTATTATATGCCCGTATGTTTTTTTTATAATTAACATCAGCAGAACTTCTATCTGCTTTAAAAACCTTACCGGCATTTTTTAAAATTAATTCGGATGAATTCAGGATCTCATCATTTTCAGCTAACCGTATTTCAGTTTTCTTTGTCAATTTATGTCAGATTTATTGAATATATTTCTTTAATTTATCGCGAAGTATCATCATCGCAGCGCGCATTCTTGTCTTAACCGTTCCCAGAGGAATATCAAAATGCTCGGCAAGTTCAGACTGAGAAAATCCCTGGAAATATGATAATACTATAAGCTCTCTTTGATTCTGTTTTAATGATTTAATTGCTTTCGAAACTTCCGATTGCTCCTGACTGAGAATTATATTTGCATCCGGATCATCAGCTCCGGGTTCTCCGGCAAGATCAAAGAATTTATCCATGTCGATTTCAGCTGAACGTTTTTTATGCCCTTTGCTTCTGAGACGGTCAATGGATTTGTTCCTTGTAATGCGAGTAATCCAGGCAAGAGGATTTCCAAGGGTTTCATCATAGGAATCAACTTTGTTCCATATCTGAATAAAGATCTCCTGCAGGAGATCCTCGGATTCAGCCCGATCCCTTAGAATATTAAAAATTATGGTATATACATACCGGTGATGGATATCATAGAGTTGACTGAAGGCAGTTTCGTCTTTTTGTGAAATCCTTTTTATTAATAAAAGGTCATTATTATTATCCATTCAGCAGGGTGCGGTTTAAAAGATAAATCAAATCAGGATCATTACCGGAATTTACCTGAATAAAATTTATCAGGCTAAAGTCTCATTCAATTCAAACAGAATTTTGTTAAGATCATGACCAAACAATTTATAAGCTTTGGCGGCTCCGCCTTTATTGACAAAAGGAGGCTGATTAAAACTTGTCATATTTATTTCAAGAAATGTCGAGTAATAATTTTTCATCATGTTAAGCCAGTCGAGTTCTTCATCGGTAAACACTTTACCTTCTTCTTTCTTTTTTGTTAGCCAGTCATTGAATTTGATCGCAACTTTATCAAGGAATGGTTCTAAAATCTCAATTTTTCCCAGCGCAAACTGAGTTAATGCAATGATATTAGCCGGATTCTTTTGTTCACCGAGAGGTTTAACTTTATCGGATCTTGTTCTCTGATAAGCATTCCACACATCATCAGCGGTGATCTCATAAGGAGGCTTTCTTAATTCCTTTGCAATGCTTTTTATCTCTTCAAAATCAATATTAACATGACCATTTTCGTTGTTTGAAATAATTTCTATAAAAGGAATATCTTTTTTGTGAGATTCCAGAAAGCTTTCAAATTTATAAATTACATCTAAGGATCTTTCTTTTGCGGCTTCTTCTATCGAATTATTATTAATTATCTGAGTATTCTTTTTCTTTATATCAAGGATCACAAATCTGAATTTCGGATTGTCAAAAGGTCTGCATGCAATGCTCACAAGCTCTTCAGTTGCGTGCTTTAAATCATTGTCATTAGGAACATATGACTTTTCGCCGGCTCCGTACATTTCTTTTGCTTTTTCAATTTGCTTATCAACTTGTGTGGTTATGATGAGATTATTGATAATTTCCTTAAGACTCGAAACAGGGGGATCCAGTTCTGAACATACTTTTTTTAATTCTGATTTATCTTCAGGTGTAAGATTTTTTTCTATTCTTGTCAATCCTTCAATCAGCGAAATAAGAGTGTTTTCATCTCTGAATCCAATTGCAACTGACTGTATCAGTGATTCAATTGAAAATGCTTTTACAATCTCCTGCACGGTTTCAGTAGTTATCTCAATCTTGTTGATCTTACCTGCCAGACGGTAACTTACAAAAGCGAACAATACAGCGATCAGAATGTCTAAAACAGAACTCATTTTCAGAAATACCGGTGATAAACATATTAGTACGCACCATGCAATTACAAGTCCCTTTTTACTGAAATTTGATCTGACATAAACCAATGTGCAAAGCACGGCTGTAGCTGCTGTCCAGTTAGGGAAAGTGGAGTACGGATCGACAGATTTATACAGAGAATTAACGGCATTAAAAAAGAATCCTGTTTCGGTTATTACCGGACGAATATCATTTTGTGTGGGAAAAAAACCATGAAAGAAATTTACTATACTCCATAAAATGATAAGTGAAAAAAGAAACACCGACATTTCCATGACATCTTTTTTGCGAAGTGTCTTAACATAAACAAAGATCAGTAAAATATATAATGATATATAAAATATTATAAATCCGGGGATAAGCTTTAATCCTTTTTCAAATGTTAAAAAAATGGGGGTATAGCTTTCTGCCGGATGGTTTAAGGGTGTGAGAAGATAATATTGTATCAAAGCTATAATCAGCAATACAATATTAAAAATATTCATTACTTTAAATCTTGATGTCATTCTGTTTTAAATTGTTTCAAAAGGTTGCTGAATAGGTTTAATATTTTTCATTGGGGTTTTAGCAAATTACTCATAATACTTATGCATTTCAAGATTGAATATAATAGTACTTTAAAAATTATAGGAAACAGCATTAATTATACTCGGATATCACTGTTTTTCAGTAATATTCACAAACACAGCCGTTTTTTGCAAATATATTCCGGGAATATCTGTTTTATAAATAAAAATGTTACATTTAAATACTTACAGACTTGTCAACAGATTTACGTGATATATATACTATTATCATTACCATTATAAAAAGTATAATGCCGTATGCAGCCGCAGCTCCGGTATTGTATAATCTCAGCTGTGAATAAATTTCAACGGAAATGGTTTTGGTAGAATAAGTGTATAGTAAAATTGTAGATACAAATTCACCAACTGAATTTATGAAAACAAGCATTGCTCCCGAAAGTACCGATGGTATCACAAAAGGCAGAATTACTTTTCTGAATGTCCTGTATCCCGAGGCTCCGAGCGAAGATGAGGCCTCTTCAAGTGACGGATCAAATGCATTGAATCCGGCAAGAGATGACTGGGTTATTATAGGCATGTTCCTTACAGCATAAGCAAGCGGAAGTATCCAGAATGTCCCGGTCAATGGTATAAATCCGGAAAATAGATTCGGGGTATTAAAACTTATAATAAAACTGAGCGCTATGACCGTACCGGGAATTCCGTATGGCAAAGACAGAAGCCCTTCGATGATCTTCCCGCCTCTGATCTTTTTCCGGGAGATAAGAAAAGATGCGCTTACTCCGACAATAATTGTAATAACTACGGCAATAACTGCCATTTTGACGCTGTTAATGAAAGGCTCGAAAAATTTCGGGTCTTTGAAAACTTTAGAATAATTTTCCAGTGAGAACGGCTCAGTGAAATAATTTCTCATAAGCGAACCCTCTGGAATCAGGGATAGAAATCCAAGAGCCAGTATCGGCAATAATATAACTGTTATAAAAGTATAAACTGTGAGATTAGTAAGAATCCCGGCTTTGCTGTTTGAATCAGAAACAAATGTTTTTACTGTTCCTTTCGTACGTGTCTCAAAAGAATTCCGGCTTCTGTAATATCTCAGCATTAAGAAAAACAAGAGTGAGATCAGGGTAAGAAGCACTGATAACATTGATGCTGCCGAACTGTCACCGTTTATCTTGGATGAATAGATCTCAGTTGTTAAAAATCTTATTGATCCGCCGAATATCAAAGGCGCGGTGAATGACGCCATGCTTGCCATGAATACAATCAGAGATGCTCCTGTCACTGAAGGGATAAGCTGAGGAAAAATTATTCTGAAGAAAGTTCTGATCTTCGATGCTCCGAGTGAATAAGAAGCTTCAATTATGCTGAAGTCAATTTTTTTCAATGCTGAATATATGAACAGCAGAAAGAACGGATAGAACGAATATATGTGAATGATAATTATTGCAGTCCATCCATCGAACTTAAATGGTATGCTCTCAATCCCTGTGAGCATTGTAATGATCCTGATCAGTAATCCGTTCTCATTCAGTAAAAATAAAAATGCAACCGTGCTGACTAGTGGTGGTGCTGCTATCGGAATGAGTAAAATTGAATAGAGAAAATTTCCGAACGGCAGTTTCTTAAAATGAAAAATGTATGCAAAGAATAATCCCGTTATGAAGCTTCCGGCTGCTGTGATAAGTGAAAGTAATACGGAGTTTAAAACCGAACTTCCGGCTATGCTGTAAAATGAACCGGTTTCGCTTCCGGATGAGAAAACAGCCATACTGTCTTTTACAAGCGAATACAATGGATAAAGGATGTAACCCGTAATAAAAAAAATTATAACGGCTAGCAGGAATATATTTAACTTGGAAAGTTTAAATAAACTATTTTTATCAGGTCTGATCATTATCCAGTATTCTTATATTGCTGCTTTGGAAGGTAAATGAAATGCTGTCTCCGGGCAGAAGCGCATTAGCTGATTTATCCGCCTGCCTTCGGCAGCTGATCATCTTATCTCCGTATGAGATAAGGTATTCTATGCTGAATCCGGTGAATTGTATATCTGTTAATTTTAATCCGCTGTCCAATGCCGTTTTCTCAGGGATCAGCTCTTCAGGAAAAAAAGAAAGCACCTGCTTTTCATTTATATCAATATCAAAAATTTTCTTAGCTGAAACCATATCAAAAAAATTCGAATGCCCTATGAAATCAGCAACGAATAAATTCTGAGGTTTGTAATATATTTCCTGAGGAGACCCGGTCTGCATTACCTTGCCTTTGTTCATAACTGCAATTCTGTCAGACATTGCAAGAGCTTCCGACTGGTCGTGTGTAACATAGACCGAAGTGATGCCTATTTCTTTCTGGAGTCTTTTTATCTCATTTCTCGCTTCTAGGCGAAGTGAATAATCAAGATTGGAAAGAGGTTCATCAAATAGAAGCAAAGCCGGTTCGGTTACCATCACTCTCGCAAGAGAAACTCTCTGCTGCTGTCCTCCGCTCAGCATCGTGACGCTTTTTTCAGACTGGTTTGTCAGTTTAACTTTTTCAAGAACTTTAAGAACTTTCTCCCTTATCTCTTCTTTACCAAGTTTTTTTATCTCAAGTCCGTAAGATACATTTTCAAAGACTGTCATGTTTGGAAAAAGAGCATAGTTCTGAAACACTATTCCGATATTTCTTTTTTGTGTGGTTAAATCTGTGGAATCAACATCGTTAATGAAAATCTTTCCATCAGAAGGAAATTCAAGTCCTGCAATGATCCGGAGTAATGTTGTCTTTCCGCATCCGCTCGGTCCGACCACCGAAAAGAATTCTCCTTTTGTTAATTCCAAATTAACATTATCGAGAACTTTTTCTGCCGCGAATGATTTTGAAATGTTCTTTACCGAAAGGATCAATTTTAAACTATGAATTTAATGATTGTAATGATTGTAGTAATTGTAATGATTGTAATGATAACATGAACTTAGTAATTAACTATAGAAGTCCGCTTATGCTCAACAGCAATTGATCAATAATTTTTATGCCGCGAATAAACACAAAATTTCACGAATTAAATATTCTTACAAATTTAATATATATTGTTCTGTGAAAATCCGTGTTATTCTTTGGCTATAAAGCTTTTCCGGAATTAGACGGTCAATTTAATTAATTAATCTATTTCGATTTTCCCTTGATCTCACTGTCCCATTTTTTCATCCAGTCATTCTCATTATCAGAAATCAATTCCCAGTCAAGATCCATTGACCTGTAATTTGCATCTGCTATCCACTCAGGTAATTTATCTTTTGGTATATCAGATCTGGCCGGGATACGGTAAAATTTTTCCGCCTGCAGGATCAGACTCTGTTGTGATGTTACAAACTCATAGAACTCTTTTACAGCTTCAGGATTTTTTGTTCCTTTGACAATTGCAATACCGTCAGTAAGAACAACCGTTCCGGCTTCAGGAAAATTATATCCAAACGGATACTGATACATATTCTTCTGTAAAATAATATCAGGCATATTCCATAATGTCACGGCATCATTGCCCGCAAGTTTTATATACATCTGTGTCGGATCGGCTGCATATACAGAAGTATTCTCATCAAGTTTCCTCAGCCATTCAAATCCATCTGCATCATTCCCGGTACTCTTAACAGAATTTGCGATCATGGCGCAGAAGATGACTCTCATAGTTCCGGATGCCATTGGATTTCTGATGACGATCTTATCTTTCCATTCAGGCTTTACAAGATCATTCCATTCTTTTGGAACATTTTCTTTTGTAAGCATCTTTTCATTATATGCTATTACCTGCGGTGTCAGAAAGGTCCCGTACCATTTATCATTTTTACTTTTACTTGCTGCTCCGACATTTTCAGCCCAGGTTGGTTTATATGTTTCAAGAAGATCAAGTTTCTCTGCACGCATGAAGATAGTTGCCGGAGCTCCCCACCACAGATCGGCAAGCGGGTTTTCCTTTTCAGTTCGTATCCTGTCAATGATCTCCTGTGAACCCATATCAAGCCACTGAATATCTATGTCGGGATGAGTAGCTTCAAATTGAGTCTCAAACTCTGTTAGCATTTCTTTTCCATGAGGGGAATAGACGACTACCTTTTTCTTGTTGTCCTCTGAACAGCCACTAAGAATAATAGATAACAGAAATAAATAAAATATTTTCTTCATTGTGAAATTTAGATTTACGGAACAAGCGGAAAAAACCGTTTAAACGGTTTTTCCCCCTGAGTCAGTTATATTCTTTCTTCTTAAAGTAATTTATCTTCAGCTTATCAAAAAGCTCCCGTGTCTTTTGCTTACCGCTTTCACGATTAATATCAAAATACCAGTAAACTTCATAATCCCCGCGGTTTACTCCAAGCTGCATTGTACCCTGCGACTTATGCTCGGCTATCAGCCAGTTTACGATGATCTTGTAATCCAAAGCATCTCTGTAACTGAACTTCTGCGTCCTGTCAAAAATAAACGGGATAGTATCACTTACACTTGTGATAGGGTATTGATCAAATCCTCTGTATATGTCATATATCTTATCGGTAGAATCATTTTTTTCTCCGTATGTGGCACCAAGGATTATCGGACGATCATTGATATCCATGGAACTGACGGTTTCGAGAGCAATTATTCCGACCGAACTGTGATGAGCGTGCGTTTGCAGATTCGGAGTAAGTATGAATACATAATCATACTTCTGCGATTCCATTAATGCTTTCAGTCCGGTTCTGATATATTCCAGATCCCAGATGTTGCTGTCGAGAATTTCTTTAATGTCGGCTGAAGTGATATATCTGTCATCCTTCTGATTAAAGTAATAATAATCTCTGATGCCGATGATCTTTCCGCCTGCTTCAAGTTCTTTTTTCCTGATTTCCGGAAGGTACTTTCTGCCAACTTCTTCATCGGTAAGCTCAAGTCCATAAATATCCTCGGCAAGTGTTGAATATTTGTAACCACCTTCACCGTTTGTGATCAGAGCAATGTCGACAACACCATTCAGGTCATGAACTATTTTATAATTAGTAGCGGCAAAGACAGCATCATCATCAGGATGAGCAGTCACTACGAGTACCTTAGGTCCTTTCTCTTGTGAAAATAGTATTTTAACAGGATAAAGAAAGATTAGAATAGTTAAACTTAGAAAGAGTATTCGGATTGTTTTCATAAATTAATTTAAGCTTAACTTATCCATAGTGATATTAACTTTCAACTAAGATATTAATGGTAAAATGTGAAACGCAAGATGCCAGACGTGGGAAGTAGCGAAGTCCTATGTCATCCGCCATGGCGGAGTCTGACGTGAAACTCAGATTTTATTAAAAGACTCTAAGATCAAATTCCATAATAATTGAAACTATTGAAAAACTAAAATAACGAAACTGTCATCCCCGCGGGCTCCAGCTTGTCCGAAAACAAAAAACTTAGCTTACCTCTAAGTCTCGAAGGCTCAAAGATGTCTGCCCTTAGGGTTTTTCAACTTAGGGTTTTTCAACCTAGTGTTTTTCAACCTAGTGTTTTTCAACCTAGTGTTTTTCAACTTAGAGTCT
>CALMST010000021.1 GCA_937872315.1 uncultured Ignavibacteria bacterium
AGTATTAAGTATTAAGTATTGAGTATTGAGTATTGAGTATTGAGTATTGAGTATTATATATTCAACACTACTTTTATTACTAACTACCATTATTTAACTCTTAGCAACAACAATCAACAACAACTTCTATCAATGACTTTTTACAACAACTTCTAACTGTTTTTAGAGTTGGTCCATTTTCTTACTTCAACAGGTTTGAATTCTTTCATTCTGAACAAAAGATTTTCGGGATCAGAATCAATAAGTATCATATCAAGATATTTTTTTATTACAAATTCATTTTCAACAGCATCATAAATAAATTCAATAAGTTTATCAAAATAGTTATCAACATTAAGAATACCTATTGGTTTGGAAAGAATACCGAGTTGAGTCCAGGTCCATATTTCAAACAGTTCTTCCAGTGTACCTATACCTCCTGACATTGCAATGAAACCATCCGAGAGTTCTGACATAAGCGCTTTTCTTTCATGCATTGATTTCACGATCCTGAGATCTGTCACATCATGCAGTGCAGCTTCCCTGATAACCAGATCTTCAGGAATAACACCAGTGACTTTTCCATTAAACTGGAGAACCGTATTAGCGATCTCACCCATTATACCGACATTCCCGCCGCCATATACCAGATCAATATTATCTGCTGCGATAAGTTTACCGAGCTTTTGGGCTGCTTTCAGATGATTCACGCCTTTTCCAGAAGAAGAGCCGCAAAATACACAAACGCTTTTCATTTATTATTTTTAATACATTAATGGAATTTACACTCTTTTTGATTCTTCTTTCCGTGTCTTTTTTAAAAAGAACGAAGCTATGGCAGAAGTAATTGTACCGCCGGCAAGAACGTAAAGTGTCTGTTCGATCAACTGAACATTCAGACTATACTTATAATTTATAATTGTTAATTCTGCATTGATCTCGTCCCTGGAAGCATTGGAAGCCAGTAATTTTTTCTGAGCTTCCGCATTAAGATAATTTAAAAACTCCGGATTTACATATTCATAATACACATATACAAAAACCATCATTAATACTGAAATGATAAGTGTTATAATCATTCCGGTTTTGAATGCATCCTTAAAGGTAATGTATCCGAAATTAGATCTTATCCTTTTTTCTCTGATCCCGAAATAGATTCCGGCAAACGGAATAAAGAATGCAATTATACTAACATACGATCCAAACTGGTGATAATTCGGAATCAGCAATGTATAGAATATTATCATCCATACAATAAGCAGGAATGCAGAAAATAATCCGTATTTGAATTCTGTCATAAATAAATTAAAATAAAAAAGACAAAAGATTATTTTATCCGGAGGAAAATTTTTACTCCCGGCAAATAACTATCAGATCAATTGTCTTTTACATCTTTAAGAAGCTCCCGGGCATATTCAACATCTTCAGGCATTACTCTGAACTGTACCGGTCCCGTTATAGGGTTGAAACCTGTCCCGAGAATACCCACACCAAAAAGATCCTGCACACCTTCACCTTTTGCAAGATATCTGATATTAGCTTCATCCAGTAATGATTTTACCACAGCGATAATGCCTTCATGACCGGTTTCAAACACTGTCACAAGTCTTTCGTGGTCTTCTCTCTCCTGTTGTTCCTTTTGTTCCTGATTCATAAAGTTTTTTTCTCCAATCTTTGGATTTCAATTCAATTTATCAATGCAAATTCTGTGTTAACTGCATAAACTATGCTCAGAGTTTTGTTTACTGTAAATTCAGTTATTCAATCTCAGATACTATATAACTGTATTTTTATAAAATATTTATAGCATTAATTTAGTATAAATACTTTTTGCGAATATAATTTGAATATACATGGATGAAGTTGTAATATTCTTATCGCGGCTTCAATTTGCATTCACAAATATTTTCCATTATTTTTATCCTCCTTTTTCCATAGGTCTCGGAGTTTTTCTTGTAATTTCTGAAGGGATCTATTTAAAAACAAAAAATCTTCTATGGCTTCAGATCACACGTTTCTGGATCAAAGTATTTGCATTAACATTTACGATAGGAGTTGCTACCGGAATTCCAATGGAGTTTCAGTTTGGAACAAACTGGGCTAATTATTCAAGATATGTCGGAGATGTATTCGGAAGCGCACTTGCAGCAGAAGGAATATTTGCATTTTTTCTTGAATCCGGATTTCTGGCAATACTGGTTTTCGGTTCAGGTAAAGTTTCGCCAAAGTTCCATTATTTCAGTACAATAATGGTTTGTCTCGGGGCTCACTTCAGTGCAGTATGGATAGTAATAGCCAATGCCTGGATGCAGACTCCTGCTGGTTTTGAGATCGTAATGGGTCCAAACGGAATGCGCGCCGAGATCATAGATTTCTGGGCAATGGTTTTTAATCCTTCATCCATGATCAGACTGATGCATGTAATAACCGGTTGCTGGCTTGCCGGAGCATTCTTTGTTCTGAGTGTAAGTTCATGGTATTTATTAAAAAGAAAACACATAGACTTTGCCAGATCATCAATGAAAGTTGCATTGGTTATTGCATTATTTATTTCACTTTCACAGATGTTCATATCCGGTGACATGAGCGCGAAAATAGTTCATGATCATCAGCCGGCAAAATTCGCAGCTATGGAAGGTCACTGGGACGACGGTCCTGCTGACATGACAATACTAGGATACATCGATGAAAGCAAGAAAAAAACTGTCGGATTAAAGATCCCCGGACTCACAAGTTTTCTGATAGACTTTGATCCTGAATTACCAATAAAAGGCATTAATTCAATTCCGGAAGATGAAAGACCTCCTCTTCAGATCACTTTTCAGAGTTATCATCTGATGATCTTTATCGGAGTAATTTTGATCTTATTATCATTGCTCGGATGCTATCTATGGTGGAGAGGAAAATTATTTGATTCGGGAAAAGTTTTATGGATATTTGTATTTTCGGTATTCCTACCTGTAGCTGCTAATACGGCCGGATGGATTACAGCGGAGGTGGGCAGACAGCCATGGATAGTGTATGGCCTTATGAAAACTGGTCAGGGAGTTTCGCCGAATCTTTCATCCGGTCAGTTGTATTTTTCAAATGTATTGTTTTTCATTTTATACCTGATGCTTTTCATTGTATTCATTTATGTTTTGAATAATAAGATCAAACATGGTCCTGATTCTCTGGATACTTTGAATGCAAAGAGCTCATTAGCCGAACTTCCAAAAAGGATCAGGGACATAATTGATTCGCGAAAGAAAATAAATTAATATGTCATGGATCTGAATATAATCTGGTTTATTTTAATTGTCTTTATTCTTACAGGTTATGCCATACTTGACGGTTTCGATTTTGGAGTAGGCATTTTACATTTAATGCATAAGACCGATGAAGAAAGAAGGATCTCTATTAACAGCATTGGTCCGTTATGGGACGGTAATGAGGTCTGGCTTGTAGTCGGGGGCGGAGCATTGTTCGCAGCTTTCCCGGAAGTTTATGCAACTGTCTTTTCGGGATTTTACAATGCTTTTATATTATTGCTTCTGATGTTGATATTCAGAGGAATAGCAATAGAGTTCAGGAGCAAAAGGGAAAGCTTAAAATGGAGAAAAGGCTGGGACATATTTTTCAGTCTTGGAAGTTTTGGAGCTGCTTTATTATTCGGAATAGCTTTCGGGAATCTGGCTGCCGGTGTTCCTTTGAATGCTGAAAAAAACATTACATCCGGTTTTATGGATCTTCTCAATCCTTATTCAATCATTGTCGGTCTCACTGCAATATCACTTCTTACTCTTCACGGAGCTATTTTTCTGATAATGAAAACCGAAGGCGATATGAGGGAGCGCGTCAGTAAGATTATCAAGAAGTTGATCTTTGTTTTTATCACAATGTATGTGATCTCATCTGCGGCTACATTTATTTATCAGCCTCATCTGCTCACAGTATTTAGACATAATCCATGGCTTATCGTAATTCCGGTTTCTACTTTGTTACTGGTTTTGAACCTTCCGAGAGAAATTCATTTCAAAAGAGAATTCAAAGCATTTATGACTTCTTCAGGAACAATTGCGCTGCTTATTTCGCTTGTTGCAATTGGTCTTTATCCGAATCTTGTTTACTCAAATCCTGTTCCTGAAAACAGTCTTAACATTTATAATTCAGCTTCATCTCAGGGCACTTTAAATATAATGTTCATCATTGCATGTATTGGGGCTCCGCTTGTATTGAGTTATACTATTGCTGTTTACTGGATATTTAGAGGAAAAACTAAGCTTGATGAGCATAGTTATTAGATTTTTCCTTGGTTAAAGACATTTCTCGTGACAGTATCCGTTGGATAAAGACATCTCTTATGGCAATAGCCGTTGGATAAAGACATCTCTTATGACTAAAGACATCTCTTATGACAATATCCGTTGGATAAAGACATCTCTTATGACTAAAGACATCTCTTATGACAATATCCGTTGG
>CALMST010000022.1 GCA_937872315.1 uncultured Ignavibacteria bacterium
GGTTGTTTTTTAAATACTGCGAATTATCAATTGTTAATTATTAATTACCTTTTATCTTTTACCTTCCTTCTGCTTTATCCCAGATACTTTTCGGCACCATGTTCTCTATCTGTTCATAAACGCTGAACATATTATCGGCATAAGCTTCATTCAAATGTGAAGCAACGTCTATGGTTACAGGTCTCTGATCAAGATCAGGTGACTGCCACATTATAATCTGCATGCTTCTTGTCGGACCGCCTATCATAGCGTCATTTGCTTTCATTTCATCCTGCGGAACTGAAAATACTTCACTTGTCTTTAGTTTTTTATTTAACTTTTTCATGCTTTTTTTACCGGCTTTGAAATCAAATTCATTTGTTACGGATGCTTTGGAGTAAATAAGTTTACCGTTACCGGACTTGTCAAGTATGATCTGGTATTTAAGCTGATATTCAGGTGAAACCGGACCTTTGGAATAAGTATAATCAATTGTAGCCCAGTTATCAAACTGCGCAAATACAGGACTGCTTAAAAAAAGTGCAATCAGAAAACATAATAATTTATTCATTAAAATTTTATTTTAATTATTGTTTAGCATTTTATAATTGCGTTAAGATAAAAATTTAATGTTATTTTATCAAAACCATTCTTTTGTTTGCTGTAAATTCATCTGTTTCCAGACGGTAAAAGTATACTCCGCTTGAAAGAGCAGTTCCGGCATCTTTTGCGGAAAAAGTTACTTCGTAAGTACCTGCATTCTGATTCCGGTCAACTAAAGTTGCGACTTCATTTCCAAGAGCATCATAAACTTTCAGTTTCACAGATCCTGCTTTAGGGATCTGATAATTTATTACAGTATTTGGATTAAAAGGATTAGGATAATTCTGACCGAGAGAATATCCATCAGGAATTATGCTGCTGATCTGGCTTATTCCAATTTCATCTATATTAACAGGAGCAGTCCATATCTGATATACTCCGGTATAATCATCCATCCATACAGGCCATATTTTGTTTCCTGATGATGTTATGCCGATATTGTCTCCCTGATTACCGGATCCCGCACCTGCAATGCCTTTAGGTTTGAAATTATGATCACTGATCTGATAATCAATCCAGCTGTCTCCGCCGTCTGTGGATCTTGATAAATATACCTGTGATGAATCCAGACTTATATTCCTGTTGTCAAAATAAACAACATCGACTCCGCCGTTCTCATCAACTGTAATAGCAGGCAGGATCTGTAACTTTCCGTTATTTATCGGATCCTGATTCACTCTTACTCCCGCTGACCAGGTCTGACCTTCGTCAGTTGATCTGTGAAAAACTATATCCGGATCTGTTCCTGCAGGAGCCAGATTTTTCTCAGCAGTTACAATATAGATCCAGCCGTTTCTTGGTCCGCCTGTTTTATCAACTGCCATGGAAGGATAACCATTTACTCGGATACCCCAGGGCTGTAATGAAGAAGATTTAATTCCGTTACATTCATATGCGCATTCATTTACGCTCCAGGTTACTCCACCGTCAGTGGAAGTGCCAAATCCAATACAGACTTCGCTGAACGGGGAAGTCAGTGTCGAAGATGCCCAGCTGCAATAGCTTTTTCCGTTTGGGCCAACTACCATTACAGGACCCAGTGACTGACGATTTGGAAGAGAATTATTTAACTGAGATGGAAGAGTCCAGTTAACTCCGCCATTTGTTGTATAAGATATTGATATTGGAAAAGGGTTTGTGAATTTTGTCCAGACAAGATAAGTCCTTCCGTAAAAAGCGCTTGATGGAACATCATCAGTTGCCGGGCTGCCCTTATCCTGATCATTTCCGGCGATCTGGTAATTTGATGACCATGACTGACCGAGATCAGTTGAATAATTGGAGTACATCCCGATCACAAATCCACCCTGATGAGTAAGAATTAATCTTCCGTCTTTGTCAATGACAGGTCCGGGATCACCTCCGTGATTTGATATCGGCGAACCGGTACAGGTATCATTACCTGTCCATGTTATGCCCCCGTCAGTTGTAACATAAACTCCTTCGCTTTTGAAAGAGAAATTTATAGTAAAGGCGCTGGCAAACATAATCATCGGATTTGTAGGATCAGTAACAATTGCCGGTTCTATCTGATTGGTGGATGAAGGATATATTCTGAAATTTGGAACCTGTGAATTTATGTTACTGCTTACCATTGATAAGATCAGTAACACCGAAAAATGTTTTATCAGATTCATTATTAAAAAATTTATTTTATGTATTAATCGTAATTGATGATTTAAAAAAAGTTTTATTTATTAAAAACATAAGAAAGATTTATGCCGCCGAAAAAATTATAAGGAATACCGGCATCATAATATTCCTTCCGGTCAGAATTAATGTTTATAAATGCAACATACTTTTCATTTGTAATATTGCCCAGACCTGCAAAACCGGTTATCATCAAACTGTTAAACTGCAGATTTGCTCCAACCTGAGTACCAAGCAAAGTATATGAATCTGTTTTATATTGCTCCTGATTTTTATCATCTACATACATGGATCCGATACTCTGAACTGTCCCCTTTACAAAAAAAGTATAAAACTTTTTATATACATACTGATAAGCAATCTCTGCATTGAAATTGTCTATGGGATTACTGGGTTCTTTATTACCTGAATAATCTTCATCAACAATATTAGCGCTTGCATCAATACTTCTTGCTGCATAATCCTGATATCTGAAATCAGAATAAGTATATGTAGCTTTCACAGTCAGACCTTTTGCAACAGTTGAATTCACTCCAAATTCAAGACCTGTCCGTTTAACAGTTGCTGCATTTCTGTAATAAACATTTCCGTCAACCGTAAACGGTACTATCGCATTATCAATCTTGGTATCAAACAATGACAACTCAATAAATGTATTTGAAAAAACATTACTTCTGTCATTTACGAGTTCACCTTTATATCCGATCTCAAAACTTTGTGTGTTTTGCGGTTGGAGATCAGGGTTTATAAGTTTCAAGCCTCCGTCAGATGAGAACGGATAATTATCCAGCTCATTATTTGCAGGAGTATCAAATCCCCATCCATAGGAACTGTAAACTGACATGAATGGATTGAATTTATAATTTATTGCAAACTTTGGGGTAAAGCCATCAAATATTCTTGAAGTGTCCTGAAAACTTGCGAGTTGATTGGAAGCATCTGTTTTGATCCTGTCATATCTTCCTGTTATTAATAAAGAAAGATAATCTTTGTAAATGTAAAACTGTTCGGTGAAGTAAATACCAATGTTGGAAATCGTTTCATTATTCAATGCCTGTAATTCATCACCTTTGATTCCGCCGATATTATTGAATTCAGATACCGGACCAGTCTGGTAATATAAATCACCGCCAATAGAAAATTCATTATTACGATTAGCCAGTTGTGTCTGATTGATCCATCTGAAATTACCTCCAATACCGTATCGGTCTATTATTCTGTATGTTGCAGAAGGTCTTGTAAGTTCTTTGATAGTTCCATACCCGGTTACTTCTATAAAATTATTATAATTATTTCCAAATTTAGTATTGTATGTAATTCCCAGTCTACCTTTCTTTGAAATCCTTTTTGTATCTCTGCTTTCATCTCTTGGATTTGCCTGAAGATAATTTTCATCGAACTGTTCCTGTGTCAGAGAACCCGGAAGTTTAAGAAGACCATTCACGTAATATCCGTAAAGTGATATTGTCGAAACAGGATTTAGATCTGCTTCATATATGGAATTAAATCTTGACTGGTATTCCTGATTATGCGCTCTGTAACCGTTGTAATTTTCGTAACTGTATGTTGCCATGAACCTTTCATCATTTGATGTAAGTCCGAATTTAATCCCGTTCTTTCTCAGATCGTAAGAACCGAATTCATTATCAGTCAGCACAAAAGGTCTGGGAAAATATTTATCGGTAAAAAAATTAATGACACCACCCGGAGCGTTTGTATATAAAGAAGTCATATTTCCTTTTACGACTTCGACCTTGCTTATTGCAGTAAAATCAAGCGCTTCGAGTCTTGTCTGACCATCGGGTTCAGATTCAGGAAGTCCGTCGAGCAGAATCCTGACACCGCGTATGCCGGTATTTGATCTTGTTCCAAATCCTCTTATGGATACACGGACATCATGATTTCCATATCTTGGCTGAAGCCAAAGTCCGGGAATGTTTGTGAGAATGTCATTTACGCCCTGCTTTCTTGAGATCTGCCACTGACTCTGATCTACTCTCTGAACCGAATAAGGTATGTCAATTACTTTCTGCCGGGTTCTGGTTGCAGAGATGACTGTCTCATCTACTTCATATTTGACCGTATCAGGTGAGTCCTGAGAGAGTACACTTAATGGACAGATTACAGTAATTAAAAATATTAGTTTTATAATTTTCATGGCTCAATAATGTTTTATTAAATTAAAAATTTTAAATGTTGAATAATATTCAATAATTTATTGTATTTCAGCATTTGTTGAAAATGGTAAATATTATTTTTTTCGTCTCATTAATTTTGGTCCGAACCAAAGCCAAAATCCGGTAACAGTAAAAGCGAATAAAGATAATCCCGCAATTGAAGTATATACAAGCTTTATCTGTTCATTGCCGGTATTGAAAATATAATCCAGTATGGAACCATCGTGAATATTCTCAATAAAATCAGATCTCCGGGTTTCAATATTCAATAGCTCTCCTGTAGCACCATCAATCTGAATGCCAATATAATTTTCAATGAAAACAAACTTTACCATACCTTTGTCTTTTCTGATATCAATCCTTTCGAGTTCTTCCGAAAGACCTGGAGAAATAGAATCATGAAGAATTCTGACGGCATTTTTATGCAGGCTGTCTATAGGAAGCCAATCCCTTAAGTCAGCAGAAGTTCCTTCGAATGATTCGGGAAGTATCATGCCACCCGAATTCTTTTTCCAGCCAAGCATAATTCCTGATACCGAAATAAACAGAAATACAATGAACAGGAACATCCCGAGAATTCTGTGGATTTTTCTGAATGCTCTTAAAGTTTTAGCCTGTCGGGATCTTTTGTTTTCAGATGTCATCTTTTTTGTTTTTCTTATACAATATATAATTTGCTTTGGAGTTTAAATTTTTCATTGAAAAATATTATAGCACAGGAAAAGGATCTAAGATCCGTTTCTAAAATGTATTGGGAGATTGCAATTGTTAATCGTTTGGTTAAAACCTTAAAGGCTCTAACACAGCATTTTGGATATTATGAGGAATTTCAGATGGGATTTGTTTACAAAAGTGTTTGAATATTTTGCTGAATTTGATTTTCTTTCAGGTTCAATGACTTTATTTCTGTCAGGAGTATTATTGTATAAAGAATTTTTTTTTATTCTTTTGAATTTCAGTTTAAAAACATTTTGAAATACAGAATTATCAGTAAATGATGCATGCATTACAGAATCCGAATCATAATTATAAGCATGGAATGTATGATCAGCGCAGGCTGTTTCCATAATTTCCATGGAATTTAATAAAGGACAAATCGTAACAGATGTTGAACTAAATTCATAAGAAATGAATAATGCTTTTAAAAATAATAAAAGGAAAGCAACTGCAAGTATAATTTTATTAACTTTATTCATAATGTTTTTTTCTGACAAAATACAAATATATACAGGTTGAAAATATTCTTTGAAGAAATAAAGACGCAGCTATTTTAATAAAAGCATACGTTTAGTAACAGATTTAAAACCATATTTTAGTTCGTAGTAATAAACTCCGCTGGAAAGTTCCGATCCGTCAAATACTATTTCATAGTTTCCCGGATTCTGAAATTCATTAACAAGAGTTTTGATCTTCACTCCCAAAGCATTATATACTGTTAACTTCACATCTGACATATTTCTGACTGCATTTGAAGAGATAAAATATTTTATTAATGTTGTCGGGTTAAATGGATTCGGATAATTCTGAGACAATGAAAATTCATCAGGAGTGGTCTGATCTATCCGGCTAACACTAAGTTCGTCAACATTAACAGGCGCAGTCCAGATCTGGTATAAGCCGGTATGATCATCCATCCATACTGGCCAGAGCTTTTTGCCTGCTGAAGTGATACCGATGTTATCGCCCTGATTACCTGATCCGCCGGAGCCGGATACAGTCTTTGGTACGAATCTGCTTTCATTAATTCTGTAATCATTCCAGCTGTTGCCGCCGTCAGTGGATCGGGAAAGATATACATCCATTGAGTCAGATGAAATATTTCTGTTGTCATAAAAAATCACATTTATTCCTCCGAATTCATCAACATTTATTGCAGGGAAGTACTGAACTTTTCCGTTGTTAATGGGATCCTGATTCACTCTTATGCCCGAAGACCACGAATTACCGCCGTCGGTAGATCTGTGAAAAACTACATCGGGATCAGTTCCGGCAGGAGATAGATTTTTTTCACCGGTCACAATATATACCCAGCCGTTTCTTTCACCGCCGGATTTATCGGCATCTATGTGAGGATAACCATTTATTCTGATATTCCATGGAGCAAGAGATGAGGTCTTAACTCCGTTCATTGCATAAATATTTTCATTAACAATCCAGTTGACTCCGCCGTTAGTGGACTTTGCGAATCCGCAGAATTTTTCATTCTGAGGAGAGGTCGTTAACACTCCTGACCAGCAGACATAAACCACGCCGCCAAGATTTACTTTGACTTCAGCACCAAGTGATACATAACCTGAAGGAGAAGAATTGATCTGATTATTTGCAGTCCAGCTGACTCCGCCGTCTGTCGTAAAAGAACACACTATAGGAAATGGATTTAAAAATTTTGTCCAGACAAGATATGTCCTGCCGTAATAAGGACTTGACGCAATGTCATCCGTACCCGGCGAACCTTTATCCTGATCACCGGAGGCTATCTGATAATTATTGCTCCAGCTTGTTCCGAAATTTGTTGAATAAGTTGAATACATTCCGACAATAAATCCGCCCTGATGAGTAAGTATAAATCTTCCGTCTTTGTCTATCACAGTTCCCGGATCTCCGCCGTGATTGCTTGTCGATGAACCTGTGTTGCAGGTGTCAGATCCAAACCAGGTAATTCCTCCGTCTGTAGTAAAATAATTTCCTTCACTCCTGAATGAGTTGCTGATCGTATATGAAGCTGCAAACATTATCAGGGGATTTTCAGGATGACGAACTATAGAAGGTTCTATCTGCGCATTTGAAGACGGATGGATCCTGAAATTCGGCATCTGTGACTGAGATGTCTTAAAAATCAAAACAAACAGTACGGATAATAATATGATTCTCATTGAATTAAAATTTTAAACTTAAAGATCCGCGGCGCCGGATCAAAGACTCATCAGAAACTATAACCGACATTAAGACCGAAATAAGTATTCCTAGGTTCTCCCGGTTCATAATATCTCCGCTGGTTTGCCGGCAGCTCAGGGTTGGCATTTATGTTTACAAACCCAACATACTTTTCATCAAAAATATTATTCAGCCCGCCTGTCAGAAGAAAATTAAAATTTTTATAGTTACATGTTATGCCGGCCATTATATTACCGTAGAAATAACTTGGAATGACTACATCATTTGCATCATCAGCAAACATACTGCTTACATAATCCATGTCCCACAGTAATATTCCTTTATAGTCCTTTGTAATTTTAAACTGATAATTTATCACAAAATTCAACAGGTTATCAGGGATTGCAGGTACAACCTTGCCGTTATAATTGCTGGTAACCGTATCACCCGAACTGTTATAGTTAATGGCATTATAATTCCTGTAATGAAAATCAGCATAAGAATAATTAGCCGCTATTTCCATGCCTTCAAACATTTCCATTTTTATACCGGATTCTACACCTGTCCTGTTGGTATATGCAGCATTTCTGAAATATGTAAAATCATTTATTACAAAAGGTACAATTTCGTCTTCTATTTTCGTATTATAAAAAGTTATTTCAAAATACAATTTTTCTAACAGATCACTTTCCGTAAACACATTTCCTTTTATGCCGACCTCAATGTTTTTTGAGATCTGCGGATTAAGATCAGGATTAAGAGTTGTAGCGCCTCCGTTTGATGTGTACGGATAGTTCTGTAGCTCTGAAGCAGTCGGGGTATCATAAGAATATCCGAAAGATGAATACACTGCTATGGTTGGTGTGAATTTATAATTTACGGCAAACCTTGGTGTATATCTTGAAAATCTTCTTGTTGAATTCTGAAAAGAGAAAAGCTGATTGTTGTTTGTTATGTCTATGTTGTCATATCTGACTGACAGGAATACCGAAGCTTTATCCCTGTAAACAAAATACTGGTTCTGAAGATAAACACCTTCGTTATAAATAAATTCTTCATTCTGTGACTGAAGTTTATCACCCTTGATTCCGGAAACATTATTGTATGAATCAACATTGCCCGAAGCAGCATTATAGTCAACTCCTACTGAGAATAAATTATTTCTGGAAAGAATCTTTGAAGTATTGTTATACCGCAGAAAACCGCCGAGTGCATTTCTGTTATTATAATTATATAGCTGATTTGTTGTATATTGCAGATCGCTTGATTTAATATAACCGGTTGCTTCAATGTCATTATTGGTTTTTGTGCCGAATGATGTATTGTATCTGACAGCAATTCTTCCCTTGGAAAAATATCGTTTGAAGTCACTCGATACAGCTACTGTGTATGCATTGTATGGATTATTCTCATACTCTTCAATATTCAGCGCACCCGGTAATTTTGCAAGACCCTTAATATAATTTCCCATGACGGAAATTGTAGTTCTGCTGTCGGGATAAACCTGCAGAACGGAATTCAGCAGATTAAAATACTGGTTGTTATGCTCTCTGTAACCGTCATAATTCCGGTAATTGTAAGATGCAAAAAATTTATAATTCTTTGTCATTAGTCCGGTCTTTAATCCGTTTTGCGACATTCCGTAACTGCCGAACATGTTATTTTGTTTTACATAATTGTTCTTAAAGGTCAGATCAGTTAAAAAATTTACTACACCGCCCGGAGCATTTGTATAAAGTGAAGATAAATTTCCTTTGGCGATCTCAACAGTTTCGAGAGAAGTATAGTCTATAACATCTACCGAACCTTCACCATCAGCTTCGGATTCCGGTATTCCGTCCTGAAGAATTCTGATCCCTCTTATACCCGAGTTTGACCTGTTTCCGTAACCTCTTATTGATAGTCTTACATCATATCCTCCGTAACGAGACTGAAGGAATAATCCCGGTACATCATTCATTACATCTTTCATTCCGATATTTCTGCTGTAAGCCAGTTCCTTCTTATCAACTCTGAAAACTGAAAATGGAATGTCAATGATCTTACCCGGGATCCTTGTTCCGGTAATGACAATTTCCTGTGTCTCAGCTTCTTCCATTTCTTTTTTTACTTCAAGTGAATCTTTT
>CALMST010000023.1 GCA_937872315.1 uncultured Ignavibacteria bacterium
TTACAGAACTTTCGCATCGGGTATTAATGCGCCGGGTGTGAATTCTGTTCTGACTTTGAGAGGTACTTACTAAAAAATTTATATGATCCGGAGAACCCTTTCCTCCGGATCGTTACTAAAAAGGGAAATCCGAATTACCTTCGGATTTCCCAATAGTTTTGGATGAATAAACAGATTATTTAAATCGGAAGCCTTATATGTTTCCTTTTTAAAAATCCGAAGTAATTTAAGTTAACCCTTTCTCTTAAATTGCTTTCACTAAGTAGGGGACCTTTCAACAGGTCCCTTATTTTGACAAAAATAATTAAAAAATTACTTAAAAAGGATTAAATAATTGCGTAATGTAAATTCAGCTGATTAATTTTTTAACATAATGTTAATTTTAATAATATAACCATTTTTGAGCGGATCAACTTTTAATTTCTTTTTCGGATTTATATTCCGGCTTTCAGCAATGCTGTTTGCCGGGGAATTTATTGAAATCTGTAATGATCAGATAGATTTCTCAAAAAATAAAAGGTCATCAGGTTTTCAAAATGAAATGCTTTCAAACTATTCTTTCTCAAATTCTTCAGCGGGTTATTCCGATTCAAAACCCGCGGGTTCCATGAATTATTGCTTTTCCGGATTCAAATACATCTTCAGGGATAATCTTGAAGAGATCTCTCTTGTAAAGAAAAAAACTATCTCTTATATAAATCTTTCATTTCTAAAGCAACTTCAGATCTTCCGCATGAGATGTTAAAATCTCTTTTAAACAACCATCATCTTATAATAAACAATTGTATCAAAAATACCATTTAAAAAATAAATAATTTTAAAAACAAAAAGAAACCACAATGAAAAAATCCAACAAAATTTATTGTTTGCTGATAATTATATCGGCAATGTTCATTTTAAATTCACAATCATATTCACAGCCAAAATTAACAATTGATGTAACCGGAGGTTACGGAGCACCTCTGGGTGATTTTACGGTTGATGTACCGACGGATACAAGAGTAGATGCAGACTTATTTCCATATTATACAAAACAGTTCTGGAATGTCGGCGCTGACGGTAAGATCGCATTCGGAACTCAGGGTAACTGGAGAGCGGTTTTCGGTCTTTTGTATAATTCTTTTACAAACAGTACAAACGCCATCTTCCGCGCAGATTCCACTGGTACGCTTGTAACAACAAGTTTTGAACCTAAGGTAAATGTATTGTCCATTATTTTAGGCGGTGAATATGCATTTCTGCCTAAAGGAAAAGTGAATCCTTATGTTGGACTCAATTTACCGATCAACTTTTTCAGCGGTGACTTTACATTCGGTCAGCCGGTTTATGTCAAAGGAGAGATCAGAACCGCACCAATGGATATGAAATCTGAAACAAGGATCGGACTTACATTTGACGCAGGTGTGAATTTTGTTGTCAGTAAACAGTTCGGAATAAATGCTGGTATGAATTACAGCATTCTTAATCTGATAGGAAAAGGGTCAGATGATGAAGAAGAGATCGGTCCGAATGAAATCGATCTTGGTGATGCAGAGCATACCGAAGACGGAATGAATTTTCCGAGTAAGACACTAACTTCCATTAACGGTTACCTCGGTGTATCATTCTATTTTGGCGCTCCGAAAACCTATGCAAAAAAATAGTTAACTTAAACAAAGGATTTTCTTTATAATTTGATTATAACCTCGAAGACCTTAAGTCTTATTAAACCTGTTTTATAAGGACTTTAAGATTTTAATCTTTGAGGTTATATTTTTCTTTTAGAGAACCTTTTATATTCATAATTTTAATAATGAAATTTTTACTGTTGATTACAGTATTGTCTTTAATATCCAGCCGGGTATACTCTCAGAATACAATATCCGGCAAAATAAAAGATGCAGTATCCGACAAAGAACTTTATGGAGTTTCAATTTACATAAAAGAAATAAATAAGGTTGTCTCAAGTGATTCTACGGGAAATTTTAAAATTTCCGGGCTGCCCGGCGGATTTATCGAGATCAGGTTTTCATTATTAAATTATAAAACTTTTACCCTGTCCATCGAAACTGACAAAATTGATAAACCTGTCGAAATTAAACTCATACCTTCAGAGATTTCAACGGAAGAAATTATTGTAACAGATTCGACTTCGATAAAAACATACCAGACAGATAAAATCAATTTTAAGGATTTAATGCGTCTCGGAGCAATGAATATTTCAGAAGCTCTGACGATCATTCCGGGAGTATGGCAGCTTTCCACCGGGACCGGCATATCCAAACCTGTGATAAGAGGTTTATACGGAAACAGGATCGGTATAATGGTGAACGGTATAAGGTTCGATAATCAGCAATGGCAGGATGAACACGGGCTTGTAATGAGCAGCGACGGAATTGATAATATTGAAGTGATAAAAGGACCTCGAAGCCTGTTATTCGGTCCGGAGGCTATAGGCGGTGTTGTAAGTATAACCGATGAATTACCCGCACCTATCGGAAGTGAAATTGCCGACATGAACTTAAAATTTTTCACCAATACTCTCGGCATACTTGGAAATGTTGGTCTCAAAGGCGCTGAGGAAAACTACAACTGGCTCATCAGATTTGGTGGGGAAACACACGCTGATTACCTGGACGGCAATGGCGACAGAATACCCGAGACACGATTCGGTGGTTATAATGTTAAAGCAAACGGTGGTTTGATAAAAGGTAACTGGGCAGGAAGATTAAATTACAGCTACACTAATTATACTTATGGAATTTTAGAAGGTCGGGAATTTGAGCGGGAAATTGCCCGGCAGGAAACCCGGTTTGACAGAAGTTTTAACGGTCCTCATCATTTACTCAAAGTTCATAATCTTGTTTTTCAGAATACCTTTATCAAAGAAAGATCCACTTTTAAAGTTAATGCGGGATATATTTACAACAGAAGAAAAGAGCAGGAAGGTAATGATGAAAGATTCCTTCCGGACAGTCTTCAGTTCGGTAATCTTGATATGATCCTGAATACTTTATCGCTTGATGCCGGCTGGAAATATATTTTAAACAATAACACACAACTTACTGTTGCGACCCAGGAGTTTTATCAGTCAAACACCAATACCGGAGTGAGGAGACTGATTCCCGATGCTTATGTAACTTCGGCTTCAGCTACTGGAATATTAAATTTTCATAAAGGTAAATTTACTTTTGAGGGCGGAGCCAGATATGACTATCTGACTGTTCAGACATCTGAATACGGTATGAAAGATTCAATTAATTATTTTCCGGAAATTTATAAATATTATAATTCTGTGAACGGCTCGGCAGGGTTAACTTATTTTTTTACGGATAAATTTTTGTTAAAGGCAAACTTTTCAACCGGATTCAGAGCTCCGAATCTTGCAGAGCTTACATCAAACGGATTACACGAAGGTGTCTTCCAGTACGAGATCGGTAATGTTAATTTTACAAATGAGCAAAGCGTTGAGGTTGATGTAACTTTAAATTATTCAAACAGGAATTTATCACTGGAACTGACAGGTTATAATAATCATATCAATAATTACATTTATCTTGCCCAGACAGCCGATACTCTGAAAGGATATCCGGTATTCAGGTATTTTCAGGATGATGCAAATTTAAATGGAATTGAAGCAAGCATTAATTACAGTCCGTCCCAATGGCTGAATTTATATGCTTCATATTCAACAGTAATTGCAACCAGAAGCGATGGTGAAAATCTGCCTTTGATACCTGCAGACAAGATCACAGGAGCATTTAATATTGAACTCGATAACTGGAAAAATTTTTACAGTCCTTATTTTGAAATTTCCGCGGCAACGGCATTTGAAAAAACCCGTCTCGCTTATAATGAAACAGGAACTCCTTCTTACACGCTTTTAAACATGGGTTTTGGATGTGATCTCCGATTTGAGAAGCAGCTCATCAATATTACCTTAACGGCTAACAACCTTTTTAATAAAGTATATATAGACTTCATGTCAAGAATCAAACTGCTGAATGCCACTTACAACGGTACTACCTTTTATGCAAATAATCAGGGGAGAAGCATAGTTTTATCGGTTAAAATTCCATTCAAATTATCATATAACTGAGATTAAATATATTTCCTGACGGTCACTAAATGTAGTTACCTTAGCATTATTTTAATGCTTTATTTTTAATATTTTAAACAATTCTAATAATGTATACAAAATTTTTATGATCCGTTTATTGCTGTTTAAACCTTTATTGTTCCTGATTATATTGTTTTCAGTATTTATGTTTTCGGACAAATCTTATTCACAGGATAATGAAGAAAGAGAAGAAAAAGATTCACTTGAAGTAAAAAAAGAAATGGAAGAAGCTGAGACACAGGAAATT
>CALMST010000024.1 GCA_937872315.1 uncultured Ignavibacteria bacterium
CGTCAAGACTCAATGATGACCCTCCTCTGTTTCAGTTTCATAAACATTTCTTAATTTTGCCAGGTATGTTACGTTAGGTTTAACTTTGATTTCTTCAAGTACACTGTATCCAAGACTGCTGTTGTTCAGCTTGTAAAATTCTTCGCTTTCATTGTTCTGATCACCGAATGCTATTGCGTTTGTATTACATGCTTCCTGACATGCTGTCTTTACATTCGAACCGATCACCTGTCTGTTTTCCTGAATAGCCATTTGTCTCTCATCCATTATTCTCTGCAGACAGAAAGTACATTTCTCCATTACTCCTCTTGATCTGACTGTAACCTCAGGATTAGCCATTAAAGTAAACGACTCTTCCTGCTGAATGCTTTCTCTGAAGTGATCTCTGAAATTGAAATAATTAAAACGTCTGACTTTGTAAGGACAGTTGTTGGAGCAGTATCTCGTTCCTACACATCTGTTGTATGCCATGCCGTTTATACCGTCGGGGCTGTGAGTAGTGGCTGCTACCGGGCAGACATTCTCGCACGGAGCAAAGTCGCAGTGCTGACAGAGCATCGGCTGAAAACTTGCCTTTGGTGCTTCAGGCGAACCTGCATAATATCTGTCGATCCTCATCCACTGCATTACTCTGTGCTTTGCTACCTGATCCTTTCCGACTACCGGAATATTGTTCTCAACATTACAAGCCGCTACACATTCATTACATCCTGTACACTTGTTGAGGTCGATGACCATTCCCCATTTTGTACCTGTGTGTTTATACTGCTTGTTAATGCTTCCGACTTTAAGCTTGTCTTTTTCCTCTTCGGTATATTTTGTATGTCTGTCTTCAAGAAATTCAGGATTCTCTTTGTATCCGAGATAAGTGCCTTCCTGAATGATCTCTCTTCTGTATTGAATATCTTTATAAAGCGGTTCGTCAAATGCATAATGATCCTGAGTGGTAACAATCTGATAAGTACCTCCTGCCTTGCTGACTTTCGCATCATTCATCAGCCAGGGTGTAAGAGCCGGATTTTTTGACATTAATTTATTTGCATTGAATCCAACATCTTTGCCGACAATTCCGCAAACACTTCTTCCGTATCCCAGCTCGATTGCAAGAACGCCTTTAGCAGCGCCGGGCTGAATAAACACAGGAATCTCAAGTTCACCGCCTGCTGTAGTTATCTTAATAATATCATTGCTTTCAAGTCCCATCTCCTTTGCATCCTGCACCGATATTGCAGCATAGTTGTCCCATGCTACTCTCGAAACTGACTTCGGTAATTCCTGAAGCCATCCGTTGTTTGCGAATCTTCCGTCTCCGAGCGACGAGTTTCTGGAAAGTAATACAACAAAATCACTTCCGGCTGTCATCTTCTGACTTCCTGACGTGAATGCTTCGGGTTTAAATCCTGTTGGTGTTGTGACGGCCTCTGTCTCGCCCGCAGATTCTACTACAGCTTTTTTAACTGATACAACACCGTCATTCAACGCACCAAACCATGCCTTCATAAAATCAGCTTCCGCAGTATTTTGTGAAAGTACGCCGGCTTTCCAGTTGTCTTTTATATAATTATGATAAATATCAATATTAAATGCATCTTTGTTTCCTTTAGCCCATGTAAGCAGTATTTCTTCCTTCTGTCTTGTATTGTACAGAGGAGCTATTACCGGCTGCTGAAGACTTACAAAATTATTTCTCGTCTGAAAATCTCCCCACGACTCAAACATTGAATTTATCGGAAGCACATAACTGCTTACAGCAGTCGATTCATTCTCACCTTCCGACATTGAGATTACAAGTGGAATGTTCTTAACAGCTTCCGCATATCCGAGATCTGAAGGTAAATGGTAAACAGGATTTGAATCGTAATGAATAACCGCTCCGACTTTACCTGATCTCATGTCATTTGCAAGATCTTCCAGTTCGGCTTTTGTACTGAGAGGTATCTGCGATACATTGGAAACTTCTTTTGAATATAATTTTGAATTTCCTAAAACTTCATTTAAAAGATTAACCGCAATGTGAGTGGACTCTGGAAGCGCAGTACCTGCGCTGATGTATGAACTTCCCTGATTTTTCTTAAGATCCGAGATCAAATGCTCAATCACTTCTTTTGACATTCCGTTCTCTTCGGCAAATGTATCTAAATTATATGAAGATAATTTCGAAGAGATTCCTGCATCAGCAGCATAACCTGAGATTTTCTCTTTAACTAAAAATTCATTTAAAAGACACATTACAAATTCTTCAATAGCATCGGTTCTTAAGATCATTCTGTAATCAGCATTCAGACCGGTGACGCTTGCGCTTCCTTCAACTGAATAGAGTCTGTTGAATTCTTTACCGTTGAATGCATCCCTGTTCTCGGCATATAATCTTGAGGTCTCTACCTTATTACCTTCCGAACCTAAGAAATCAGATTCTAGAGACAATATTATTTTAGCATCATTCCATTTAATGACCGGATATAATTTCTGACCGTAGCATTTTTCCCATGCGGAATTTCTCGGTGAGTCATTAACCAGTTCGTATGAATATATTTTAGTAGTAGGGTAAGCAGTTACAAATTCATCTAATAATTTCTTTCCGGAAGGAGAGTTCACTGAGTTAGTTACAATGGCGATCTCTTTTCCGCCGGAAGCTGCATTCTTCAGTTCACCTATTATCTTATCATCAGTATCAGCCCAAATAATATCATTGCCTCCGGAAACCGGATTCTTTAATCTTTCCGGATCATAAAGACTCATAACGCTTGCCTGTCCGATAGCGCAGATCTTGCCTTTGCTGACAGGATGGTCAGGATTACCGTCAACTTTCACGGGACGTCCTTCAAGTGTCTTGATCACGAGTCCGCATACACTCGAACACCCTGTGCAGGTGGAAGCATAATAAGTAGGATTTCCGATCGTTACAGATTCGGGTTTGCTGTTATATGGAACAAACTTTCCTTTATCTCTGAAATTCGAACATCCCGATGCCGCTACTGCAGCAGAAGCGCTTAAAAGCGCAAGAAATTTTCTTCTTGAGAATTTTGAAAATGAACTTTCATCCGGTCTGTCCAAAGCTCCGGGTGAGAATTCTTTTTTCTTTTCCGCAATAAAATCAGGGTCATTGTAAAGATCTCTGAAACTCTGCCAGTAATTGATATCCTTTTCCTGACTGTTCTGATGTTCCCGAGATTGCATGGCTGTGTCCGGTATCAATTCTACCGGAACGGGCTTTTCTCTTTCTTTATCTGTTTCTGATTTTTCCGAATTAATATTTTTATTATCCATTATTTAATTTAGTAGTATTTCTTCCAGTGTTTCTGCTAATGTTTCTGCTAATGTTTCTTGTGACGGCATTTGGGTTTTGAGTGATCTTGATTTCTCCGGAATAAAGTTCAGGCTTTTTATCACCTGTTTTATCTCTGCCAATACCCAATAATTTGAAGGGATTCTTTATAATTGCAAATATCCCGAGCGCTGCTGCGCCGGAATACATAAAAAATTTTTTCCGCTCTATCTTTTTGCTTTCTTTTGTATCGCTTGTCATTTTAATTTTTAATTAATTTCTTTTTCAAAAATTACCTGAAGACTAATCCTGCTAATAAAATATCATCTCTTCATTTTCATCCTGAAAATCATTCCTGATCCCGGTTAAAATATTATCTGTGACATGCAGCGCAATTAGTCGGACCGGTATTGATGTTTTTCGCATCCTTTCCGGGAACAATGTTTGTTATAGTAGTCTCCGGATTCCTGTGACAATCCAGACAGGCGCGCATAGAAAAGTCCTTTACCTGTTCGATGACTTCCATCCCGGCTACATCACCGTGACAGTTAGAACAGTCTATGCCTTTGTTAACATGAACACTGTGGTTGAAATATGCAAAGTCAGGCACACGGTGAACCCTTACCCATTCTATGGGAATGCCTTTATTGTAATAGTCTGTGAGTTTTTGAATTTCAGGTCTGTCAGTTCTTGCCTGCGTATGACAATTCATACACACTTTTGCTGACGGTATGTTTGCTTGTCTTGATTTTTCGACGTCACTGTGACAGTAACGGCAGTCTATTTTCAGATCACCTGCGTGAAGCTTATGGGAATAAAGTATTGGCTGAACAGGCTGATATCCAACACCCATTCTTTCCGCATAAGATACATAATAAGTGATCACAAAAACTGCTAAAACAACGAAAATCAGGATAGGTAAGCGAACTTTGAGGTTGTAGTCGAGTAAAAAATTTTTCATTAAATAATTTATGTCTGCAAATATAGGAAAATTCTTTTTTCAATTCTATAACTTATTTATACTCTTTTTCGTACTGAATTTTTGTATTGCTCAATAGTAAAAATGAAGCTGATAAGTTTGAATCGACTTTGTGATAAACAAACAGTCTGTCATCATTATTGTTTAGACAACAGACTGTGATGTAATATTTTAACTTATAATTTCTTGATTATTTCAAAAGCAGCATTCTCTTAGCCTCAACAAACTCCCCTGCCTGTATCCTGTAATAATAAACACCACTTGCAAGATTAGATCCGTTGAAAGTAATTGTATATCTTCCAGCCGGCTTTATCTCATTTACTAACGTTTTAACTTCCTTTCCAAGCATGTCATATATTTTTAAAGATACTTGTCCCAATTCAGAAATTCCTTAAGTAATATTTGTACTCGGATTAAAAGGATTTGGATAGTTCTGAGCTAAAGAATATTCAAGTGGAACAGAACTTAGCGGACTCTGGAAATTTTCGTTTTCATAAATTACTCTTGTCTTGTAACCAACCGGATTATAATCCTCTTCAGTATTTTCGTCATAAGTTGGGTTTATTGAATAAACTCCTTCTGATATATCATCATTGTTTACATTTATCTGCACATAGAAACTGTCGGCTCCGTTTGGGATATTAGTTATGTAAAATCCTCTAAGAACTTCAGTTGCTAAAGAATCCTCAGCATGTATCGTATCACTGTACAAAATCCTGTGACGAAGCCCTGTTGTTTTATTCATTAGGTCAATGGTGTACTTTACTTCATTAATCACGGCATCATTAGCATCTTTTATATAAGAAGCATTACAGCCGACAAGCAACGCCTGAGTTTCATTTAAAAGAAATGTGTTTGATCTGAGATTCTGATTCTTCCTTCCAATACTTAAAAGACGAAGATAATAAGTTGCATATTCCAATGAATAATAATTACCTCCTATTTCTTTTATTGAAAGTGGGTATAATCCTTGAGATATGATTTCTCTGCTCCATTTCACTCCGTTCCAATTATATAAAAAATTACTGGACCCATTTCTTGTAAAAAACAATGATGTTATATCACTTTCATTTTTACCATCTGAAATAGCGATCCAAAACACTTCTTCAGGCAATTCTGCAATCGTTGAATATTCATTCATTGATAGTTTTTTTATTTCATAATCTGAGTATAGAAACATTTGGTTCTCAGTTGTGATAAATGGTCTGTAACCTTGTTGTGGAGTATCAAGTGAATTCCAATAAATTGTATTTATCAAGCTCCAATAACATGCTGTATTGGAATAAGTATTAAGCCAATTACTGCAATCAAACTTAACTGAATCACAAACCCTCTTTTTTCCAATAGCCAGCAATCTTCCCTGGTCTTATGTAATTTGTTCAACTACAAAATCAGGATCAATCATGTATTTTGTAAAATTCACCCCATCATACAAATAAATCTTACCTTTTGATCCAAGCCAGATCTCATTTGAGGATTTCACAAAAATACTGTAAAAATTATCTTGTGTTGAATCCGGTGGAGGAAAAATATCTTCATAACTGCTGCCATTCCATTTTGTAATCCCTTTGCCGATATCAGGAGTGTAAAAGCCGCAAATATAAATATTATTCGGATCCGTTCCATCCATAGCATTGAATGCCATGTCTCCATGTAAATGGCGGGTAAAGTTTTTACCATCAAATAAGGTTACTGCGCTGTATTCAAGTATATACACATGAGAAGTATCAAAACCAAAGACGTCAAAAGCAGTGGTGGAATTAATTGACATGGTTTCCCAGTCATACCTCGCACTATCAAACTGATAAGGTCCTTCTTCATCTGGAGTCACCGGACTATCCTCGCTGCAGGAAGCAACAAACACTGAACACAGAACAATAAATATATACACCGGAATGGAAATTATCTTTTTAATTTTATTAAAGATTAAATGGAGTTAAGTTTGCTTAAATAAAAATTTACGGGGTTAGAAGATTTAATATTCTTGTTTTATATTATATAGATTAATCATTCGGTTGACAGCCCGTCGCCTGAATTTAAATTAATTTATTAATTTTTAAGAAAATTATTTTCTAATCCCTTTTTTGTGTCGGCGCTCTTATCATGGTAGCCCCTTTCTCAGTTAATAGTTAATAGTTAGTATTTTAGTAATTACGAGTTACGAACCTCCAATATGGAACGAGCCGTATCGGTTTAATTTTTTTTTATAAATTATCTTTTTCGAAAAAGAAATTTTGGTAAGGGAATTTTCATATCGTCTCCTTTAAGAAAACTAAAAGAACAAATTTAAATATCGTTCAATTTGAGGTGATGTAAAATATATGTATGTACTTTAAGATAAAATGAACTTTTCTTTGCAGAGACCAGTGGTGCTTCATCATAATGAATGGATGGAGTGGATGGAGTGGATGGAGTG
>CALMST010000025.1 GCA_937872315.1 uncultured Ignavibacteria bacterium
TAATACCTAATACTTAATACCTAATACTTATTACCATGTCCAACATCACCAAACTAATAATCAGCATCGTCATCTGCCAGCTTGCAGGTGTCATCGGTTCAATATTTACAATGGATGCAATACCGGTATGGTATAACACACTTACAAAACCATCTTTCAATCCGCCTTCATGGCTGTTTGGTCCGGTTTGGATATTTTTATATTTACTGATGGGTATCGCATTATTTCTTGTATGGAAGGAAGATCTTAAGAACAAAGATGTAAAATCTGCATTTACAATATTCATAATTCAGCTGATCTTTAATGCTTCATGGTCAATTGTTTTTTTCGGCATGAGATCCACAGCGGGAGGTTTGATAATTATAATAATATTATGGATACTGATACTGATCACAATGCTGAGATTTTTTAAGATCTCAAAGACAGCCGGAATGCTTATGATTCCATACTTGTTATGGGTAACGTTCGCATCTGTTTTGAATTACGCGATCTTTTCTTTAAATTAACATATCTACAAATATTTAATAATATATAAATGAAATTACACAAACACCCGGTTTTCATAATTTTTTTCTTATTTTTATTTCAGTTATTAATAATACAGAGCGTTTATTCAGGTCAGAAAAATGACAATCCTGCCATTGGTTCTGAAAAATATTTTTTTGAAGTTACCGAAACAGAATCAAGCGACCAGATAATTGAAGAGCAGATAAGAGAGATCTTTCCTATAATTTCAGACTATGATCTTAACAGGATCATTTCAGGCAAAGTTATAACAGAGATCAGACCTGTGATTACTGATTCACTATCAGAAATAACAAATGAAGTTAAGTATAAAGTAACTTTTGATGTACCGAAAAATTTCACTGTTGATACAGCCAGGATCCTTTGGGCATTAAACATACCGAGTTTTGAATCAAAAATTTATCAGTTATACAATGGACAGCAGATATACATTGATACCTGGCCTAATGTTGTCGGGAAGATAAGCACAAAGACATATACGGGAAATTTCGAAGCATACAAAGTCCGGAATTATCCGTTCTACAAAGATCCCGATCCGAAGAAAGCAAGCCTTCCTCCGACAAACCCGGGTCCGGGAAATCCTCTGGGACTGTTTGTAGTTCATTATGATGAAAATTCGCTTCGATATTTCCACGGGACAAATCAGAATAAACTTCTTGGTAATAAAATGAGAAATCTTTCCCACGGATGTGTTAGAAATGACAATGATAATATTGCTCACATGAAAGAATTCCTGATCAAGCGGGTTATAAAATCAAAAGATCTTTCAGGCTGGCTCGGAAGTAAAAAGACTCTGGTTTACAATCTTGAAGAGATTGATAAGTTTCCGGTAAAGATAACTTACAATACCTTTGAAATGGGAACTGACAGAACGGGAGAGTACATAATTTTATATAAAGACATTTATAATTATTCAAATCCGGATAATATTCACGACGATCTTGATGATCCGGGTCTGATCATGCTGACAAATAGCGAGAACATGAAAGCTGAATTCAAAAAGAATTTCGGAAATGAAATTCAGGGAGAAGCTCTGGATCTGGTTATAAATTATTTAATTGACAACGGAGAAGAATATCAGAAATATTATCTGAGTGATCTGAAGACGAAATTTCTTTTGAATTAAAAGTTAAAAACTCTCATCCCGCCAGCGCTGGATCTTCCAAACGTTTTCGGTCGAGCTTCTTATAATATTCATGTCAACAAAACCATTAATCCGGGTGATGTCACTCGGATTGAATGTTATAGTAAGATTAAAACTTCTTTTCACATTCTGAACGAGCGAATCACCGCCCTGAAATACAATATTATTCCAGACTATCTCCAGCTTCTGCGCGCTCTGAAATAATCCGTTTGTAGTTCTCATTTCAGTTGGCCTGTCCCAGGAAACATCAAAACCCGATTCATAATCACGATAGATAAATATAAAATCCTCATTCAGTAAATTACCGTAAACTGCAGTATCCTTGAAAGTGTATGCGTATTTGAAATTCTGAAAAAGTCCTTCCACGGTTTTCTGATCGGTGAGAATTGAAGCTTCAGAACTGTTATCCACCCCCGGCGCAAAAATGTTATCACAGGAAGAAAATAAAATAAGAAAAGTAATTATACCATAAAGTATCATCACGGATCTGCTTCTCAATATTTTATATTCAGCTTTCACTTTTAATTTTCAGCTTCTGACTTTTAAATTAATTAATGAAATTCGCTTTTACAACGCTCCATGTAGTATCATTGTTTTTATCCGTAAAATCATACCAGTCATAAATTGACCAGAGCCCTCTTGTATCAGTTGCCATTACAAAACGAAGCTTGCCTTTTGCTTCAACAGCCACATTCTGCCTGTTGTGTCCGAATACAAAAATATAATCCATATCCATTATTGCTGAATCGATGGCAGTATTGATCGTGTAGTTATCCGCAAATAAATTAGATGCGGCATTCGGATCAGTGGCCGAGATAAGATTGCTGTAATAAACTCTTTCGCTGCTGAGATTCCATGACTGAAAAACGGGATATGATGCCTGAGATAAAGCATCAGGAAAATATCTGAATCTCTTATTTGAAAAATTGGAATCGACAAAACACCTCATATAGTTATCAAGATTCTTTTCTGAAATTGAGAATATTAGATTAGTTAAAACAAGATCAGGTGAAGTGGGCTGAATGAAAGTAGAACGTGACTCCGATGGCGGTTCGACTTCACGGGAATCAAAAAGTCCGCAGCCATGCAGAAACAGAAGAATTACAAATAATGCCTGTTTAATATTTTTTTGCAATTATGATTAAGCGTTGAGATTTATTTAAATTGAATCTGTTACCTGAATAATCACCGTAGAGATCCAGGATACGGAGTTTGTAACGCTCAAATACTTTTTTAAATTCATTAAGGGAATACAACCTTAAAACTTCATTAAATTCGAGCACTTCTTTTCCTTTTTTTATTGAGATCTCTTTGATGACAAAATCATTTTCAATTCTCCTTTTCTGCTTAACTGTAAATTTCCCTTTCCTGCTGACGGAATAAGGAACTATGTTTTTCTCCAGATAATTTTTATTGATAAAATCAAAAACAAAATAGCCGCCTTTCTTCAGTGAATCAGATACATTTTTAATTACCTGAAAATTTTCCGCGTCATTTTCAAAATATCCGAAACTTGTAAATATATTTACTGCTATATCAAATGAACCTTTAAAATTGAAATCTCTCATGTCTTTGATAAGAAATTTTATCTTAAGATCTTTTTCGACAGATTCTTTTAATCCTTTCTTTGCCTCTTTTATCAGAAACTCGGATAAGTCAAATCCTGTAACGTCAAATCCCCTTCTTGCCAGCTCCAGAGAATGTCTTCCCGAGCCGCAGGCAATATCAAGTACTTTAGATTTTGTATTAACGGAAATGCTTCTCTGCAGAAGATTTATCATCCACCTTGCATCTTCTTCGTCCCTGTGCTGATAAAGCTCGAGATAGAATTTATTGGAGAACCATTCTTTGTACCACATTTCAGTTAGTAGTTAATAGTTAGTAGTTAATATCTTTTGTTTAAGAACTTGAAGGAATGAATATAAAAAACTATATACACAATACACAATACACAATACACAATAC